>NZ_WTLC01000014.1:0-105083 GCF_011378875.1 Pseudoalteromonas sp. Z9A5 | reverse complement strand
TTAAATAGCTGAATATCAAGCATGAGAATGCTCCTTGTAAAAAGGAGTATAAGATCATACTTTGAAGTCAAGGTAAAGTTCGTGATCTTGCCCTGGGTAATGACTTAATATGAAATGAGATACTTCGTTAATCAATACAATGTTTTTTACAATAATCTCTAGTCTTTTAGCTGAATATAGCAGAATACTTAAGTCCTGATATTGGAGTTGCTTACAAGAAAATAAAGGTTCATTTTTATTATAAAGGCATTTAATAACCTCGTAGATTAGGAGCACACCTGATGAATGAATTATGTTTTCTCTTGGTGAATCTTCAAAGTCAAAATAATCTAACTTTTCTGAATTCAACAGGTACAAAAATATTTTATCTATCGAACTCGGTAATAGCTCTGATGTAAGGTTGTTAAAATTTGTTTTTATTGGGTTATTTATATTCCTTATTGTTAGAAGGTGACTCTCGTTATTATAGAAACACAGAAGGAAAGTATATGTTAACTGTTTTGCAGCTTTAACATATTCGTTGTCCCAAATTTCTAGCATAAATTCATCGACTTTTTTGTCATCCTGAACGCCCGCATTTTTTAGGGCTAACGTGATCTGAGATTTAGTGATCTTTGATTCATTATTTTTAAATAATTCTTCTAGTTCTTTGTGTAAGTCAGTTTTGTATAAGTGCTCACCTATTTTGAAGTGAAAGGAAAAGTAAAAATAAGAGTCATTTTTCTCTCTCTCCCATAATGATTTACAAATATTTTTATAAAGCTCTTTTATTATCTGTATATTTTCTTTTTTAGAATGCCATATCAAAGTTCCCAAATACTTTATTAAGTCAGGAATGCAAATATTAGCTCTGTTCTTAAGATATACGAATTCAATTAAAAACCTACCTGAAGTAAGCGGTTTATATGTATCGCCTCTTTTGTTCTCAACCCACACTATAATTTCATTTAATCTACTTAAAGATATATCATGTTTTGAATCACCAAGTAGCTGAAATGTCAGATAAGATAAGAAGTTAGCTGTTTTTGTATATTTCTCCTCTGACGCTGTTTTAGGTAAGCTATATAAAATTTTATATAAGCTATTAAGATAGGTATTCATACTTTCTATAGACTCAGGAGTATCTGATTTTTTTAATAAATAT
Organism: Pseudoalteromonas sp. Z9A5; assembly: GCF_011378875.1. Taxonomy (NCBI): domain Bacteria; kingdom Pseudomonadati; phylum Pseudomonadota; class Gammaproteobacteria; order Alteromonadales; family Pseudoalteromonadaceae; genus Pseudoalteromonas; species Pseudoalteromonas sp. Z9A5. Next base: position 103,939 of record NZ_WTLC01000014.1, on the reverse strand, counting down.
CCAAGATCTCTAGCTTGAATGCTTAACTCATTAATCTCATGTTTTTTGATTAATCTAATTTTTTCAATATCCATTAAAACTGCGATTTCAGTGACTGTGATTTCATCTGGACTCTCAGTTTTTTCTAATATTTTTTCATATATGTACGTCGTACTACTCAGGTTCTTAAATATGTAAGCAAAATACCTAGAATACATTACTACGACATATGCAAAATAGGTAATGATAGTGATAAAGAAGAACGCTTTTAAAGGTATTGGTAAAAGTTCGTGTGCCAAAAAATAGATTAGAGAAAACAGTAAGTATATTAGTACTCTTGGTACTATTGAATTAGCTTGGATGGGTGCTTTGTCATTTAAGTATTTAACTACATTTTCAGAGTCGTACTTGTCCTCCATCCATTGTAATGACTGTTGTGTTAGCGGAAGCGCTATAGCCGTTAGTGTAACTAATACTGTGGCTATATAAGTTATAATATTAGAAATGTTGTAGAGAGCGTTGTTCGCTGCCAACTCTAAACAGCTACCTGCATATAGTTCACTCATAATTTTGAGTGTTAAATTAATTGATTCCATTTATCTGACTTCCCTACCTACGATTATCATTTACAAAAAACTTTAACGCTCTATGGTTCACAATTAAGTGATAGTACTGCCATATTAATTACAAGGTCAATCAGCAAGTTAAGGGAGGTTGAATTATGAGCTTAATTACAAGCTCATGATCGTTTTTAATTTAAGCTGAATTAAAAAAGCAAGCCATGAGGCTTGCCAAGAAGGGGGGGAATTTGTTTTAGCCTTGGCTTTAAGCTATTAGCTTTTCGGCTAGGTTTAATTCCATTGTTGCCTTTAATAAACGATATAAGTTAATTGACGCGTCAATTTCTTCTTTACGGTTTGTTAAGCTTTCAATATTTAAACCCAGCGGCACATCTAAATGCGCACAGCTTTTAATTATTAAGTCGAGGTTTTCGCGGCAAATACGCACTGATTCGCTTAGAGTATTGTCTGCATCAAGCATGCGCCATTTTGTCGCTTCTGGCACTGAAATACCCAACCATTGCATAAAGTCTAAGGTTTTTTCGCCGCCGCACGGGGTAAACGTTAATATAATACGTTGAGGTGTAATACCTTGTGCTTTACATGTACGTGCGTAGCTAGTAATTAGCTCTATAGTCGCTTGTGCGTCGTAAACAGCTTGCGATATAAAAAACTGACAACCTTGTGCCGTTTTTTCTATTAATCGTTCATGCTCATTTCGTTTGCTTGAATGGCGCTCAGCAATAGTAACGCCACCTAAAAAGAAATCATCTGATTGCTCAGCCAATGCTTTATATGCATCAGGCAGGCTTAACTTGATATCGCCTACCGATGACGGGCTACCTACTAAAACTACATTTTGTAAATCGTAGTCGTTTTTAGTTTCACTTAACCAATCTTTAAATTCACCTACGCCACGCTGCGCCACACTTTTATAAGTAATTACATCTTGTGCAGATAAATTACGAATTAAATGGCTGTATTCACGCGGATCAACGGTTTGTTTAAACGCAAATGGACGCGCTTGATTTGTACGACTGCTTTCGTCTTGAATGTCGTAAATTATTACACCGTCGTATTCAATTTCGTGTAAGCGACCCAATAGCTTTTCTGCAATGATTTTTAATTGCGCTTTATCGGTACCAATTTTAGGCGGCGTAGTACCAATAAGATAAACACCTTGTTTGGTGTCCTCTATTTTCTCTTTTAATGATAAAGCCATAATCCTCATTCCAGCCAAGTGCGTGTTGATGGATTTAATATAGCAGCCATTTAGACGTCTAGATAGATTTATTTAATGAAAGTTTTTCAACTTAGATGAAGAATATTCATACTGATAATTTAATAAACTGGCTGATTGACACAGTTGTTTACATAAAAAATGGGCCAAAGCTCTTACATTTACTCGCTTTAAGGCATAATCGTATTAATAATCTAACAATAAATTTGCTCAATTTAAAAAGGGACAACAATGAAATTTAAATTATTAGCAACCAGCTTAGCGGTATCGCTGGCGTTAACCGGTTGCGCCATGCAGCAAAACCAAAGCACGCAAACAACAGCACAACAAGAACAAGTAAATAAAGCTGATGATCGTGTTTTTTCACAAGATTACTTAATTGAAGAACTAGAAAACGGCTTACGCGTAATGGTTGTTAAAACCGATTACCCCGATGTCGTGTCGCTGCAAATTCCGGTATCGGTTGGATCGCGTAACGAAGTTGAAGAGGGCAAAACAGGTTTTGCTCACTTTTTTGAACACATGATGTTTAAAGGCTCACAAAAATACCCTGAAGATGTGTATTCAGACATATTAAAAAATTCAGGTGTTGATAACCGCGCGTACACAACAAACGATTACACCAACTACTATTTAAACTTTTCAAAGCAGCATCTTGATAAAGTACTTGAGCTTGAAGCTGATATATTTCAAAACTTAACCTACACCGAAGAGCAATTTAGAACCGAAGCACAAACGGTAAAAGGTGAGTACTTAAAAAACAATGCGAGCCCAGTTCGTAAATTATTAAGCGCTGTACGCGAAGAAGCGTTTGATAAGCACACGTATAAACACACCACTATGGGCTTTTTTAAAGACATAGAAGCGATGCCTGATCAAATGGCGTACGGTAAAGAGTTTTTTGCTAAATTTTATAAGCCTGAGTATGTATCGCTGGTAATTGTGGGCGATGTAGATCCACAAGCAACAATGGCAATGGTTAAAAATCATTGGGGCAGCTGGAAAAAAGGTAACTACGTTGCTGACATTAAAGCAGAGCCTGTGCAACAAGCACCAAAATATTTGCACCAGCAAGATGAAGCGCTACCAGGGCATTGGTTGCTTGTATCGTACAAAGGCGCTGCGTGGGAGCCTGCTAAAAAAGACAGAGCAGCACTTGATTTAATCTCACAGCTTTATTTTTCAAATAACTCTGATTTATATCAAGAGCTCGTGGTCGACAAACAAATTGCCAGCCAAATGTTTACCTATAACCCAGAGACTAAAGATCCGGGTTTATTACACGTATTTGTTAAAGTAGAAAACGCAGACGATTTAGCCACTGCGCGCGATGCTATTAACCGCACTTATGCAAAAGCACGTACAGAGCTTGTTGATGAGCAAAAGCTGAATGATTTAAAATCAAACCTTAAATACAGCTTTATTAATGGCTTAGATTCATCGCAAGCGATTGCTTCAACCCTTGCAAGCTACATGCACTTTGAGCGCGATCCTGAGGTTATAAACCAGTTGTATAAATCGGCTGATAACATTACTAGCGCAGATATTAAAGCCGTTGCTAATAAATACTTTACTGATAATGCACGTACCACATTAACGATGTCGGCACTTGATAAAGCCCCAGGGTTTGAGCAAGAAGTTGATTTAAATGCGCTTACTGCAAAGCTTGAACAAGCACCTGCGGCACCTGTATTTAAAGTACTTGATAAAACGAATAGCTCGCCATTAATTGATGTTAACTTTTTATTCAATACCGGTGCGGCTGCCGACCCTCAAGGCAAAAAAGGCGTTGCTGCGTTAACTGCGGCTATGCTTGCACAAGGTGGTTCGCAGGCGACAAGCTACAAAGATATTCAAAAAGCACTTTATCCGCTTGCGGGTAGTTTTGGTTATCAAATAGATAAAGAAATGCTGTCGTTTCAAGGGCGTATTCATAAAGATAACGCGGCGCAGTGGTATGCACTTGTGAGCGATCAATTACTAAACCCAGGCTTTAGAGACGATGACTTTAAGCGCCTTAAAAAAGAAATGATCGACGGCATTAAATCAGGCTTAAAAGCATCTAACGATGAAGAGCTAGGCAAAGAAGTGCTATACAGCGCGCTTTACAAAAATCATCCTTACGAAAGCTACAACTACGGTGATATTTCTGATTTAGAAGCGTTGACGCTGGATGACGTTAAAGCGTTTTATAACAGCGAGCTTACGCAATCTAAACTCACGGTTGGCTTAATTGGGGCTGTGCCTGCAAAACTTAAAGCTAAAATGATGAGCGACTTTGCAACACTACCAAAAGGTGAGCAAAGTCGTTTAAGTATTCCTGATGCGCCAGAGCTTAAAGGTCATCATGCAACTATTGTAGAAAAGTCGGCGCAATCGACTGCGGTATCGTTTGGTTTTCCTATAGATACAATAAGAAGCAGCGAAGACTGGACAGCCCTTTGGCTTGTGCGTTCGTACTTTGGTGAGCACCGTAGTTCTAACAGCTTTTTATATGAGCGCATTCGTGAAACTCGCGGCATGAACTATGGCGATTACGCATACATTGAATACTTTCCACGTGGTATGTTTCAAACCAAACCTGATGCAAACCTAGGCCGCTCTGAACAAATTTTTCAAGTGTGGTTACGTCCACTTCGCTCTAATAACGATGCGCACTTTGCAACTCGTACAGCCTTGTTTGAGCTAGATAAGCTAATTAAAAATGGTATGAGCGAAGATGACTTTGAAGCTACGCGTAACTTTTTAATTAACTTTGTGCCGCAAATGGTTGCAAGTCAAAACCGCCAATTAGGTTACGCACTTGATAGCGAATTTTACAACACAGATAGCTTTGTAAGTTACGTAACTAACAAACTTAAAACGTTAAGCGTTGCTGATGTTAATCGCGTTATTAAAGAAAACTTACAAACAGACAATGTTCAATATGTGTTTATAACCGCAGACGGCGCTGATATGCAAAAACGTTTAGCGTCGCAGCAAACATCACCAATGGTTTATAACACTAATAAACCTGCTGAGTTGGTTGCTGAGGATAAAGTGATTGCCGATTATAAACTGGCAATTCCTGCAAACAATATTGAAGTGATGAAAGTCGATAAAGTATTTCAATGAAGGTTTAAATAGTTATAAATTAAGATAATTTAAATGCCCCATACATTGGGGCATTTTTATATTTTGAATAATTTTTTAGTAATATGTATTTTTTGATAAGGTTAAAAGGAATTAGTATGTGTAAATTTTTAAATAAACCTCTTAATGTCTATCTTTTTATAGTAGCTTTTTTTCTAATAATTGGTTTGCCATATATTATTAAATTTGGTTTTGGTTTTTGGGATACACAATCCGAATGGGGGGTAATGGCGACATACTTCGGTGGAATGTTAAGCCCTGTTCTCGCGTTTTTTACAGTTATAATTTTGATTCAAACAAATGGAAAAAACCAAAGAGCACATAGGAGTGTTCTTCGTCAAAATGCAAGGCATCATCAACAGGTTGTTTCACAAGTAGAGCAGCAATTATTTAATAGCCTTTTTGCTCAATTAGCTAGCGATCTAGAGAAAAGTGTAGAGAAAAAACTAGAAAGTGATTCAAGTTACTTTACTAAGATTACAGATGAATTATGTAACATACCATTTACAGGAATAGAGTCTGAGATTGATGAGTTCTATTCGAAGCAAGCAAGTAAAATAATTAAGAGCGAGAAGTATCAGGGGATATTTGAAAAAGAGAGTGAATTACTTGCTCTTTTATTTGAGGAAGTGATAGAGCTTGCAAAAAAAAGCGGACACTTTCAAGAAATTACAGGTAAGTATTTTTATCGCTTACGAGGATATCTAACTAAAGAGCAATCTTTTTGGATAAATGTTTATGCTGAACAATATTGTGAAAATTATAAAAGCCTTAAAAGGTATCAATGGGAGGATATGAGATATTTCCCTTCATTTGAGAACCCACGAAAGTTAAAAGATAAAATAAATGACATTAAAGATGTTATATCTAATAACTAGAACAAATAACTAAGGGATTAACACCTTAGGCTTTAAATCCGTTAGACTTGGAAAAAGGCTATTTTATATCAACTTAAGGCAGTGCAGTATTATGCGTCATGCAATTTGGCAACAGCTTCGCGACGAAGCTAACGATGTAGTAAAACGTGAACCATTATTAGCAAGTCATGTTTATTCATGCATTTTGAATCATGATTGTTTAGGTTCGGCATTGAGCTTTATTGTTGCTAATAAGTTGGCTGATGCGGTGGTATCTGCATTCACTATCCGAGAGTTGTTCGACCAAGCATTTGTAAAATGTGACCGTATGCTATCTTTTGTTGCTGAGGATATTAAAGCGGTAAAAGACCGCGATCCGGCATCAGAAACCTATCTTACGGTTATATTAAATCTAAAAGGTTTTCATGCTATTCAGGCGCACCGTTTGGCTAATTGCTTGTGGCAACAAAACCGCAAAGAGCTAGCGCGCTTTATTCAAAGCCGTAACTCTGAAGTGTTTGGGGTTGATATTCACCCAGCATGTAAAGTAGGTAAAGGCATTATGTTTGACCACGCAACCGGTATTGTTATTGGTGAAACAGCGGTAATTGAAGATAACGTATCAATTTTGCAATCTGTAACGCTTGGCGGTACGGGTAATGAGCAGGGTGATCGTCATCCTAAAATTAGAGCGGGCGTATTAATTGGCGCCGGCGCTAAAGTACTTGGTAATATTGAAGTAGGTGAGGGCGCACGAATTGGTGCGGGCTCCGTTGTACTTAGCAATGTTCCACCGCACACAACCGCTGTTGGCGTACCCGCTAAAATTATTGGTCGACCGGATTGTGAGTGTCCGGCGCAAAGTATGAACCAAAACTTTTTGACTCAACAAGAGCCTCAAAACGCATCGCATACTAGTGCAATGCTATAAATTTAAGTAAAACAGATGCCACATAAAAGTAACTTATTTGCAATTGTACTCAGCTTTTTTATGGGAGTAGGGTTAGCAAGTGGTTACTTTTTGCATTTGTATACTCCATCAAATAATAAAACAGCTCAATCTGCACATACTGATCAAAATATTATTATTGAAGTAAATAGTAATAAGCCAGTCCAAAAGCCTTTTGTAAACACTGAGCGCAAAGCATTCCAACAACCAGTAGAACAAGAACACGTTGAGACGATTAGTGCATTAAGTAATGAATTAGCAGTAACAAAAAAGCAGCTAAAACTTACTCAACAACAGTTAAAACAAGGCCGTTTAGAGGGGGCTGATTTTACAAAACAACTTGATGATAAGTTTGATGAAGAAAGCGAAAACACGTTGTGGAGTTTTGATGTAGAAACCGCACTTACTGACTTTTTAATCGTGAGTGATTTAAGTAACAACGCCCAGTTAAATTATATAACCTGTAAACAAACAATTTGTAAATTTGAATTACTAGCTGATAAAAATAATGAGCAAGGTCATGCGCAGTGGCGAGAGCTTAATGATAAGTTAGTAACTATGCCTTGGTGGCAACAATTTAAAATGACTTCATCAAGCTCTACCGATGAGCGAATAGAATTTACAGTGAGCACCAAAGAGTAGGTGCTTATATAGTAAAAAGTTGCTAGCCCACAACTCTTGAATGTATAGCCCCATCAACGAGTTCAGTAACGAGTATGTCATCTTTTTTTACATCACTAATTGATTTAACTACTCTGTTTTTTTCGTTTTTTGTAATGCTATAACCGCGCGCTAGTACATTGAGCGGGCTTACCGAGTCTAACCTACTAGCTTGCATTGCTAAATTATTATTGGCTTGTTGCAACTGGTGCTGCATGGCTTGCTTTAGCCTTGCTTGTAACTGCGCGAGCATATGGTTTGCTGTAGCTAGTTTTTTATCGGGTGATTGGCGCATTAAGCGCGGCGTTAAGTTATTAAGTGCGCGTTCTTGCTGATATAAACGATTACGCATAGCTTGTTGCAGCGCAATGCTTAGCTCATCCAAGCGTTGTGATTTTTGATTAAGCTGATTGCGCGGATGACACAAATTAAGACGATGCTGTAGTTGCATTGCAAGTGCGCGTTTGTCAGCAATGTCGTGCTTAAATGCGTTAGATAAACGATTAACTAATTGCGTTACCTTGTTGTGTAACTCTTGCGTATTAGGGCTTACAAGCTCAGCTGCGGCTGATGGAGTCGCTGCGCGAACATCGGCAACATAGTCACTAATAGTGGTATCTATTTCGTGGCCTACCGCACTTACTATGGGTAATTCACTTTTATAAATAGCACGGGCGAGTTGTTCGTGGTTAAAACACCATAAATCTTCAAGTGAACCACCGCCGCGTCCTAAAATAAGAACGTCTACTTCATCACGAGCATTGGCTAAGTCAATTTGATTAATTAAATGTAGATGCGCTTCTTTGCCTTGTACCATAGCAGGGTAAATGATTACCTCTAGCTGCGGCGCACGGCGTTTAAGTACCGTTAAAATATCTTTTATGGCAGCGCCTGTTGCTGAGGTAATAACACCAATACGGTTAATATTTTGCGGTAATGGCTGTTTGTGAACTGAGCTAAATAATCCCTCGGCGGCTAAGCGCATTTTAAGCGCATCAAATTCTTGCTTTAGCTGACCTTCGCCGGCGGGTTCCATATGTTCAACAATAAGCTGATAGTCACCGCGTGGTTCATAAAGTGATACGCGTGCTTTTACAGTTACTTGTGCGCCATTTGCTGGGTGGTAGCTTTGGTTGCGATTATTTCCTCGCCACATGGCTGCTTTAATTTGCGCTTTATCGTCTTTCAACGAAAAATACCAATGACCAGATGCGGGGGTAATAAAGTTAGAAATTTCGCCAGTTAGTATTAATGAGGCAAAGCCTTGCTCAAGGAGTGTGCGAATTTCTCTATTAAGGCGCGACACGGTGTAAACTGCTTTTGAAGACTTCGAAAACATAAAAAACAACCTAAAACTATTTATAAAGCTATATTATCATAAATATTTGCGAAATATTATTTACTAGTGACAACAACGCTGTTAAAATTTGGTCGCAATTCCTTATCTTATATCCACATGTGAGAAGTTGCCAAAATGCTTAGAATCGCTAAAGAAGCTCTTACCTTTGATGACGTACTTTTAGTACCTGGTCATTCTACTGTTTTGCCACATACGGCAAATATTTCAACTCGCTTAACGCGTGGAATAAAACTTAACTTGCCACTTATTTCAGCATCTATGGATACTGTTACAGAAGCTCGTTTAGCTATTGCCCTTGCGCAAGAAGGTGGTCTTGGTTTTATTCATAAAAACATGACTATTGAAGAACAAGCGAAAAACGTACGTAAAGTTAAAACCTACGAAGCAGGTATTGTTTCTTACCCTGTAACGGTTACTGCCGATTTAACAATTGCAGATGCAGTTGATCTTTCGCATGAAAAAGGTTTTTCAGGCTTTCCGGTTACCGATAGCAATAATGTGCTTGTAGGTATTGTTACTAGCCGTGATATGCGTTTTGAAACTAAGCTTGAACAGCCAGTTTCTACCGTTATGACTAAAAAAGAAAAGCTTGTTACCGTTAAAGAAGGCGCAGCACGCGAAGAAATTTTAGGCTTAATGCACGAACACCGCATTGAAAAAATCCTTGTTGTTGATGATGAATTTAAACTTAAAGGCATGATCACAGTAAAAGATTACCAAAAAGCCCAAGACAAGCCTGACGCATGTAAAGACGACCAAGGTCGTTTACGTGTAGGTGCTGCTGTAAGTGTTGGCGCGGGTACTGATGAGCGTATTGCTGCATTAGTAGAGGCGGGTATTGATGTTTTACTTATCGATACGTCGCATGGTCACTCTCAAGGTGTTATTGACCGTGTTACTAAAACGCGTAGAGAGTACCCAGACTTACAAATTATTGCAGGCAACATAGCAACAGCTGAAGGCGCGGTTGCACTTGCTGATGCCGGTGCCGATGCAGTTAAAGTAGGTATAGGTCCAGGTTCTATCTGTACTACACGTATTGTTACCGGTTGTGGCGTTCCACAAATTACAGCTATTTCAGATGCTGTTGAAGGCTTAAAAGGTCGCGACATTCCTGTAATTGCTGATGGTGGCATTCGTTTTTCTGGCGATATTGTTAAAGCACTTGTTGCTGGTGCATCGTGTGTAATGGTGGGTTCACTGCTTGCTGGTACTGAAGAAGCGCCAGGTGAAGTTGAATTGTACCAAGGCCGTTACTATAAATCTTACCGTGGTATGGGCTCGTTAGGCGCGATGGATCAAAAAGAAGGTTCATCAGATCGTTACTTCCAAAAGTCAAACGAAGCAGACAAGTTAGTACCAGAAGGTATTGAAGGTCGCGTAGCTTACAAAGGTCCTATTGCAACGATTATTCATCAGCAAGTTGGCGGCTTACGTAGCGCTATGGGCTTAACAGGTTGTGCCACAATTGAAGAGCTAAATACAAAACCACAGTTTGTACGTGTTACTTCAGCAGGTATGGGTGAGTCGCACGTTCATGATGTGCAAATCACTAAAGAAGCACCAAATTACCGCTTAGGTTAAGCAGCGTAATTAATTTAATATACTGGGCTTGCTTTGCAAGCCCTATTTTTAGTCGTTTACATTAACAAACGGCATTTAGCATCTGACTTTACGAGATACTCCATGAGCAAAGATATTCACGATTCACGAATTCTCATTTTAGACTTTGGTTCACAATACACTCAATTAATTGCCCGTCGTGTGCGCGAAATTGGTGTTTACTGTGAGCTTTGGGCATGGGATGTGACTGAAGAGCAAATCCGCGAGTTCAACCCACAAGGTATTATTCTTTCTGGTGGTCCAGAATCAACAACGCTTGAAAACAGCCCGCGCGCTCCTGAGTATGTATTTAATGCAGGCGTGCCTGTACTAGGTATTTGCTACGGTATGCAAACAATGGCAGCTCAACTAGGTGGTAGTGTACACAGCTCTGATAAAAAAGAGTTTGGTTATGCACAAGTTGAAAAAGCAGGTAATTGTGCATTGTTTGATGCGATTGAAGACAGTATCACCGATGGCGGCAACGGCGTACTTGACGTATGGATGAGCCATGGCGACAAAGTAATGAATATTCCAGCTGGTTTTACAACAACAGCTAAAACATCTACTTGTCCACATGCTGCAATGTCTAACGAAGAAAAACGTTTTTACGGCGTACAGTTTCACCCAGAAGTAACGCACACACATCAAGGTCAGCGCTTATTAGAGCGTTTTGCTATTGATATTTGTGGCTGTGAAAAATTGTGGACTGCTGCAAAAATTATCGATGATGCTATCGAGCGAATTAAAGAAACAGTCGGCGATGACGAAGTTATTTTAGGCCTTTCTGGTGGTGTTGATTCATCAGTTGTGGCTATGCTTATTCATCGTGCAATTGGCGAAAAGCTAACATGTGTATTTGTTGATAATGGTTTACTTCGTTTAAACGAAGGCCAACAAGTAATGGACATGTTTGGTAATAAATTTGGCTTAAACATTGTTAAAGTTGAAGCTGAAGAGCAGTTTTTAAATGATCTTGCCGGTAAGTCAGACCCAGAAGATAAGCGCAAAGCCATTGGCCACACGTTTATTAATGTGTTTGATGAGCAAGCTAAAAAGCTTAAAAATGCACAATGGCTAGCGCAAGGCACAATTTACCCTGACGTAATTGAATCTGCGGCATCTGCAACAGGCAAAGCGCATGTTATTAAATCTCACCACAATGTGGGCGGATTACCAGATGACATGAAAATGGGCCTTGTTGAGCCATTACGTGAGTTATTTAAAGATGAAGTACGTAAAATTGGTCTAGAGCTCGGTTTACCGTACGACATGCTTTACCGTCATCCTTTCCCTGGACCTGGTCTAGGTGTGCGTGTACTTGGCGAAATTAAAAAAGAATACTGTGATTTATTACGCCGCGCCGATGCGATTTTCATCGAAGAGCTTCACAAAGCTGAGCTTTACCATAAAGTAAGCCAAGCATTTACTGTATTCTTACCTGTTAAATCGGTAGGGGTTATGGGCGATGCACGTAAGTACGATTGGGTTGTATCACTTCGTTGTGTAGAAACAATCGACTTTATGACTGCGCGTTGGTCACATTTACCATATGAGTTTTTAGGTGTGGTTTCAAACCGTATCATTAACGAAATAGATGGTATTTCTCGTGTTGTTTACGATATTTCTGGTAAGCCACCAGCAACTATTGAATGGGAATAACTAACTTTAGTTTTTATTAACTAAAGTTAAGTGATTAAAAAACGGCGAATTAGCATGCTAATTCGCCGTTTTGTTTATTTAAAAGGCAGTTGAACTAAAAGTGTGATTTTTCTCTTTACCTTTGGCGAAACTTCTCTATAATTCGTCGTCATTGCAGGGGCGTAGTTCCAATTGGTAGAACAGCGGTCTCCAAAACCGATGGTTGGGAGTTCGAGTCTCTCCGCCCCTGCCATTTCTTCTTTACATCGTATTTATTAATTCTTATATTACCTTACTTACTAATTTCATCGAGTCGTTATGCATTCACGGTACGCAGCTGTTTTTGGTATTGAAAACCTCGAATTAAATAAACACTTTAAGCCAGCCGATAAATTTCCAGCTGATAGTCTTTCTGCAGATAGTGCTGCAGCAGATAGTCATGCATCCGATACTGCACCAAAAAATAATGTATTTGAGCCTATAGCGCTTTGTGAACAATTATTTGCAGATATTAAACGTGCAGCAGTACCAATTGCTATTAACAGCGTTGTACAAAGCGCTGAGATGCAATTAAATGACGATCAGCTAGTACTTACAACACCACAGCTCAGCACTGCCGATAAGCGCGCTTTATGGGCTTTAATGAGTGAACACCTTGATAAACTTTAAATCAGTAGACGAAACCGCAATATCTCAACTAATGGCGATAGAAACAGCGTGTCATAGCCATCCGTGGACTTTAAATACAATGAGTTCATGCATAGGCGGGCGCTACTTTAATGTAGCCGCGTTTGATGAGACGAACATGATTGGTTTTTATATCGGTGAAAAAGCAGGACCTGACTTTACGCTTATGGATATTTGCGTAATGCCAAACCAACAAGGAAAGGGGATTGCTAAGCAGTTGCTAGCTCAGTTTATTGAATATGGTGAACAGCAAAATGCTGAAAACTTATTTTTAGAAGTGCGTGAATCTAACTCACGTGCAATTAACTTGTATGAACGCGCAGGCTTTATTGAAATGTCAGTTCGTAAAAACTATTACCCAAGTGATAACCCAGCTAAAAATGGCTTTGAAGATGCTATTTTAATGGGTATGGCGTTAAGTTTGGGTTTTCAGTAAAACGCAATAGCTCAGCTATATGGTGTGTGAATTTGCTTTTTACTCACCGAAAAATTCTGACTAAAGGCATTAAATTTAAATACCATTATGGTTTGATGTATTAAAAAGCGTCTTGGTGTTAATTAGATTAATGTGCAGCGATACCAATAGCCATAAATACTTGAGTAATTTAACGAATTAAATCACCCATAACGTCGTTAAATATTTTCATTTAGAACAACTAAGTATAAAACGCATTAGGAGCCAAATAATCTAAGCTTTATACCTGTTTATTTCTTTGGCTTATTGAGAGCTCTATAGCTGCGATTAAAGTATCAATTAGCGCGTTATCAGGCATTTTCTGGCTACTTTTTAAGTTGTCTTCAAGTGCGCCAGCACTGTGGTAAATATCATCAAAGTTAAAGCACCCAGCGCTTCCTTTAATACTGTGTGCAACGCTTTGAAGTGTTTTGTAATCATCAGTGTGTTGCAATGCTTTTATCTCGACTAAATAAGTAGGTAAGTTAGCTAAATAGTTATCTGCAATTCGTAAAAAGTCATCGCTCTCTAGCAAACTATCCCATTTATTTTGATTGTCTTTTTCAAGATGTAAGTAACTTACTAATACGCTTTCTAGTGCATCTTTATCTATTGGTTTACCAAGTGCTTTGTCGCAACCGGCTTCTAAATAAGTGCCTATATCGTGGTTCATCACATTTGCGGTTAACGCGATGATGGGTCCATCATAAGCTGCGTGGCGCAGCATTTTAGTTGCCTCAAGCCCGCCCATTACCGGCATTTGCATATCCATAATAATTAATTGGTAATCGTTAACGAGTGCCATTTCTACGGCTTGCGCGCCATTACTAGCAATGTCAGGCTCAAGACCCCACGTTTGTAATAAGAGTTTAATTAATAGCTGGTTATCTGGGTTATCTTCGGCAACGAGTATATTTGCATCAAAGTGGTTGCTTGCAAATGATAGCAGTGGATCTTTTTCTGGGGTCAGTTGGCTTTGCTCTGTAAGTAGCTCTAGTTCAGGTGTTTTTCCTGCTAAGTGACACGCCACACTAATAGAAAAACGACTCCCTACACCCACCTCACTTTGCAACGCTACATCACCTCCAAGCAATTGTGCCAAGTTTTTAGAAATACATAGCCCAAGCCCTGTACCGCCAAAGCGACGAGTTGTTGTCGTATCAGCTTGTTCGAAGGGTTTAAAAACACGTTCTATTTGATGACTCGACATACCAATACCGGTATCTATGATTACAAATTCAATCATTTGCTTTTGTTTATGATAATGCACACAAATCGACACGCTACCTTGCTCAGTAAACTTCACTGCGTTGTTAGCTATATTTATAAGAATTTGTTTTAAACGAGTAATGTCGCTAAATATAGTGCGCGGCAGTGGTAGTTGGTAGTCAATATTAAGTGTTAATTGTTTTTCTTGTGCTAATGGTTGAATAATAGACTCTATATCGTGTACTAGCTGCACAACGTTAATTGGTGATTGATCTACCGCGAGCTTTTCAGCTTCTATTTTAGATAAATCTAAAATATTATTAATAAGTTCTAACAAATGCTTAGAGTTACGTAAAATAGTACTAAGGTGTTGCTTGTCGTTGGTTATTTTATCGTTATGTAATAGTTGCTCTGTAAAGCCCATAATAGCAGTTAGCGGTGTACGAATTTCGTGACTCATATTTGCTAAAAAGCGACTTTTAAGTTGGTTAGCTTGCTCTGCTTGTTTAATTGCAAGCTCAAGTTGGCTGTTCATTGCTTCAAGTGCTTTTGTACGGCTTTCTACTTTATCTTCTAAGTGATGTTTGTATTCTTCTAACTGTTGTTGATAGTGCCTTATTTGATTAACCATGTGATTAAAGTCGTTAAATAAAACACCTACTTCATCGTTAGTATGTGCAGGTAAATGCACCGATAAATCACCATCACCTACGCGATGACTTGCTGCTCCTAAAAGCTCAATAGGATTTAGTAGTAAGTTACGAACAACCACAAAAATCAAAATAGGCAGGGTGATCACCGAAATAATAACAATTAAGCCCGTTATTAGGCTTATTGCTTTGCCTGATTGGTAAAGTACCGCTTTTGGAATAGTCGAAACGTAGTAATAACCACCACTCATTTGTACTGCAAAAATCATCCGTTCTATTTTATCAATGCTTGATAGTTCAATAGTAGAAAGGGTGCCAATATCAGCTAAGTCGTGTATTTTATTTAACTCATATTCACTTATATATTGCCCACGCATATTGTAGTCAGAGCTAAATAATATTTTACCGTCTTTAGTGAGTAGTAAGTTGAGAGTGTTGTTATAGGGCGCTTCTAAAATACTGGTGTTAAGTATTGAGGGCTCAACATGTAATACAATAAAACCAAGTTGTTGCGGTCGCTTTAAGTAGTAATCAACGCTGTAAATTCGTTGAATGAAATACAAATTAGTTGTGCCATCAGCCTCTTGTTTCATAAACTGTTGCTGGCTTAAATTACTTTGCATTACTTTATCTATAAAAGGATAGCTTTTTGGAGCCGTTGTTAGATTATTAGAATAATAGGCGTCACTTTTTCCACTTGCTGAGACTAAATTAATACTAATTATGTCAGGATAGGCTTCACTGTAGCTGGCAAATACATCCATTAAAGCACCTAATCGATGGGTGTAGTTTCCATTGGTGCGAACATCATTTGCTAAAAAATCGCTAAGTACAGGAGAAGTCGAAAGTAACTTGGTCGTTGAATGAAAAGAATCTATGTAGTTAAATACTTTTTGTTGTTGCTGTTCAACAAATCGACTCATAATGAGGTCGGCTTGTTTTTGTGTGGAATTAGTTACATTGGTGAGCGTAAAGCCACCTAAAAATAGCAAAGGAAGAATAACAAGAGGTGTTATATACCACAATAATCTAATGCTTAACTTACTGGTTTTCATGACCAAACTACTTATCCTCCATGCAATCTATCAATAATATGCGTTACGACTTTATTACACAAGCTTGTGGCGGTCTTGGTGGCTAAATTACAGCCATTAGCTGTATGGTATTTAGCTCTATGTTGAGGTTTGTTTTTTTCATTAAGTTATTTTAATTTAATAAGTTACAGGTTTATAACCGTCATTTTGTTGTTTTAAAAAGTTTACATAAATTTACATCTTTTAAAGTCATTAATTTATTGTCAAAATGGGAAGCATCTTTTTAGAGTAAAAATATGAGCGCAAAAGATCTCACACACCTTTATTTGTTTTGCCAAGCTGTTCGTTACGGTGGGTTTGCTGCTGCGAGTTTACATATTGACGCATCGCCACCAACGCTTTCTCGTGCGGTTACCTCACTGGAGCAATCGTTATGTGAAAAGCTCGTACATAGAAATGCTAAACAGTTTCAATTAACGGCTGCTGGCGAGCAGTGTATTAAGCAGTTTTCACCTTTATTTGATACGTTATCTAGCAATTGGCAAGGGATAAATAATCAGCATAGTGAGCTAAGTGGTGATATTCATATATCGTGCCCTGAGCCATTTGCCGACTTTATTGTGCAGTCAATTGCTATCGATTTTATGACAGCGCACCCTAAAGTGAACATTCATATAAAGTTTGCATCAGACACTCAACGCTTTTTTGGTGATCAAATAGATTTAGCCGTTGTTACTAAACCTACAAAAACACCACACTTAATACAAAAGTTGTTATTTGAAATGCCATTAACGTTGGCTGCAAACTCTGATTATTTAAATAAATTTGGTCGCCCACAATGTGTTGAAGATTTAGAACAGCATAATTTATTGGCTGCAAACACGTTAGGTGCATGGCAAATAGAAGAAAATAATGAAAACAAACGTGTTGAATTAAATCCTAAATATTCAGTAAATAGCTTACGCCTAGCAACACATGCTGCAACTAAAGGCGTTGGCATTTGTTTATTACCTAAAAATGCACTTAATTCGTTTATAGATAAAGGGTCACTAGTACCGGTGCTTGAGCACACAAAGTGCCAAACAGGGCGAGGTTATTTAGTATGGTCAGACAGGATACTTATTCCTGCGCGAGTCGCAAAATTTAGAGATTTAATAATTGAAGAGCTAAAAAATGGTGCTGATTTTTTAGCTCAATTAAGTCGTTAGTCACTTTTATTAGCTTCTTATTAGGGAGCTGTTTGAACTAACCACTTAGTGACAAAAAAGCGTACGCTGCCTGCAATTATTAATAGGGTAGGAATTGTTATTGGTACCATTCGTTTTACTGTTGCAAGCCAAGGTTCAAACAATGGAGTACCTGCTGGGAGCGTACTGTAAAGCATAATAGCGGGCATTACGCTGAGCATGATTGGTAGTAAAATGACAACGATCATCGGAATTTGGTATTTGTAAGGAAGCTTTTTCATTGTTAAAACCCTTAATTATTAAAGTAGAGCAATTTTAACAATCGTATTAGGTTTCAAAAACAGCTTATATTGAAATTCAAAATTTCATAGTTGAAATCTTGTTGTGATTTATTTAGCGTTGTTAAAGTTTATAACTCCAAAGGTAAGTTGTAAGTCTTCATTAATAAAAAAGATCAGCTAATAACTAACCATTGATTGTTTAAAAGGCCAAGATCAGCGAAAATAGTCTTCAATTACGATTAACATAACGGATCGCATGTGAGGGGCCAATTTAGGGCTTTTCTGATGGTGTGTTGAGCTTTCGAGGTTGCCTTATACCAATATTATTAAAAACATGATTATTCTAGCGTATTAAATAACTCACTAACTACGTTCAAAATTATTCATAGAGAACAACTCTATGTCATAATTTTCGCCTTGTTATTGCGCTATTTTCTTATCGCTATAATAGATCACTAATTTAATGTAATTGGTATTATTTAAGCCTTGAAAGCTCAGCATACTTAAAGTGGATAATATCCGTATACAAACTAAAAGAACTTTTTTAATGGCAGATCAAAATCTCCTTAGTGAAATTAATAAACGACGTACCTTTGCTATCATCTCTCACCCGGATGCTGGTAAAACAACCATTACCGAAAAAGTATTGTTATTCGGACAAGCGATTCAACGAGCCGGTACTGTAAAAGGCCGTGGTTCTAACCAACATGCAAAGTCTGACTGGATGGAAATGGAAAAAGAGCGTGGTATATCAGTTACTACCTCTGTAATGCAGTTTCCGTATAAAGACGCTTTGGTTAACTTACTAGATACACCAGGACACGAAGATTTCTCTGAAGATACTTACCGTACATTAACCGCAGTAGATTCGTGTTTAATGGTAATTGATGCAGCAAAAGGTGTAGAAGACCGTACTCGTAAGTTAATGGAAGTAACACGCCTACGTACAACACCAATCGTTACATTTATGAACAAATGTGACCGTGAAATTCGCGACCCGATGGAAGTGTTAGACGAAGTTGAAACAGAACTGAAAATTGCGTGTGCACCTATTACATGGCCAATTGGCTGTGGTAAAGAGTTTAAAGGTGTTTACCATATTCACAATGACGAAGCTATTTTATACAAATCAGGTCAAGGACATAAAATTCAAGAAGTTCGTACCATTAAAGGCCTTGATAACCCTGAGCTAGATATTGCCATTGGTGAAGATTTAGCCGTGCAATTGCGTGACGAGCTTGAGCTTGTTATTGGTGCATCAAATGAATTTGATTTAGAGCTGTTTTTAGCTGGTGAGCTTTCGCCTGTTTATTATGGTACTGCACTAGGTAACTTTGGTGTTGACCACGTTTTAGATGGTTTGACTAGATGGGCTCCAACGCCATTACCGCGCGAAACAGAAGACAGACTTATTGTTGCAACTGAAGAAAACTTTACCGGTTTTGTATTTAAAATTCAGGCCAACATGGACCCAAAACACCGTGACCGTATTGCATTTATGCGTATTGTATCGGGTAAGTACAATCAAGGCATGAAGATGAATCATGTACGATTGGGTAAACAGGTTAGTATTTCTGATGCGGTAACTTTTATGGCGGGCGACCGTGAGCGTGCAGCTGATGCTTACGCGGGCGACATTATTGGTTTACATAACCACGGTACCATTCAAATTGGTGATACGTTCACGCAAGGCGAAAAACTTAAATTTAGTGGTATTCCTAACTTTGCGCCTGAATTATTCCGTCGTATTCGTCTTCGCGATCCGCTTAAGCAAAAGCAATTATTAAAAGGCTTAGTACAGCTTTCTGAAGAAGGTGCTGTGCAAGTATTTAGACCGCTTATAAACAACGATTTAATTGTGGGCGCGGTAGGTGTACTTCAGTTTGATGTAGTTGTTGCGCGTTTAAAAGCTGAATATAACGTAGATGCTATTTACGAAGGTGTAAACGTAAATACAGCGCGTTGGGTAAGCAGCGACGATGTTAAAAAGTTTGAAGACTTTAAGCGTAAGTGCGAAAGCAATTTAGCACTCGATGGTGGAGATAACTTAACTTACATTGCGCCAAGCCGTGTAAATCTTAATTTATCGGTAGAGCGCTACCCAGAAGTAACGTTTAACCATACACGCGAAAACTAGAGCTCATTTACAAGAATTAAAAGAAAGCCTGCTTTGGCGGGCTTACAAAGGTAAAAAATATGAATATTCGTACTATTTTAATAGAAAAAGCCATTGCCGCTATGGCTGGCGCAGGCTTACCTGAAGATACAAATCCAGCCGTAACGCAAAGCACACGCCCACAATTTGGTGATTACCAAATTAATGCAGCTATGGGCGCGGCTAAAAAAATGAAAAGCAACCCACGTGAGCTTGCGCAAAAAATTATAGATAACCTTGATGTAAGCGATATTGCTCAAAAGACTGAAATTGCGGGTCCTGGTTTTATTAATATTCATTTAAAGCCTGAGTTTTTAGCGCAAAGCGTTAAAGCAGCTAATAGCGATGCAAAGCTTGCTGTAAACGAGCACGCTAACCCACAAAAAGTGGTTGTTGACTATTCATCACCAAACCTTGCTAAAGAAATGCACGTAGGCCATTTACGTTCAACCATTATTGGTGACTCAATTGTACGTGCGCTTGAATTTAGAGGCGATACGGTTGTGCGTCAAAATCACATGGGTGATTGGGGCACGCAATTTGGTATGTTAATCGCGCATTTAGAAGATCAAATTAGCGAAGGTGTTGATTTAGATTCTGTAGCGCTTGCTGATTTAGAAACCTTTTACCGCGATGCTAAAAAACGTTTTGACGACGAAGAAGGCTTTGCAGATAAAGCCCGTAATTACGTTGTTAAATTACAAGGTGGCGACGCGCACTGTGAAAAGCTTTGGAAACTATTTATAGCAACCTCAGTTAAGCACTCTGAAGAAGTATACAAACGTTTAAATGTAACGCTTACTGAAGCTGATATTATGGCTGAAAGCGCCTACAACGCAGAGCTTAACGATATTATTAGCCTGCTTAAAGATAAAAACATTGCAGTAGAGTCGCAAGGTGCACAAGTTGTATTTTTAGATGAACTTGCTAACAAAGATGGCGAGCCATCTGCGTTTATTGTGCAAAAATCTGGCGGTGGCTTTTTATATGCAACAACCGATTTAGCGGCATGTGATTATCGCTCAAATAAACTAGGTGCTGATCGTATCTTAATTTTTGTTGATGCGCGTCAAAACCTGCATTTTACTCAGGTAGAGCTAACAGCGCGTAAAGCAGGTTTATTAAGAGACGAAACAAGCTACGAGTTTTGCCCGTTTGGCACCATGATGGGCGCCGATAATAAACCATTTAAAACACGTACCGGCGGCACAGTTAAGCTAGCTGACTTATTAGAAGAGTCAATTAACCGCGCAGCAACTAAATTAGCTGAACGCGAGTCTGACTTAAGTGATAGCGAGCGCAGCGAAATTGCCCGTAAAGTAGGTATTGGCGCAGTTAAATACGCCGACCTTTCTAAGCACCGTACCAGCGATTACATTTTTAACTGGGACAGCATGCTAAGCTTTGAAGGCGCAACCGCCCCTTACTTACAATATGCTTATACACGTATACGCAGTATTTTCCGTAAGTCAGATTTAAGTGCCGAAGCGCTAACTCTTCTTGGTGTTAATGTTAAAATAGTTGAGCCTCAAGAAAAAGCACTTGCACTTAAGCTACTACAGCTTGAAGAAGTACTTGATTTAATGATCAATGAAGCAACACCGCACGTATTATGTGGTTACTTATACGAGCTAGCAAGCTTATACATGACATTTTACGAAGCCTGCCCAGTGCTCAAAGAAGGCGTAGAGCCAAGCGTACGTGATAGCCGTTTAGTGTTGTGTAATTTGGTTTCTAAAACATTAGAGACAGGATTAGACTTGCTAGGCATTGAAGTTATGGAGCAAATGTAATCACCGTCGTATTTTAACCTAATACTGCGTTATCCACCCCTACTTACCCTAATTACATACAAACCGTATGCTCATAGGGATAAGTAGGGTTGGATGCCTTGTCTTAGGCTAAACTACTTAGGTGAACCGTCTGCTGCGTGTAGTTCGCTTTAGCTGCGTTGGTAAAACTATTTAGCCTAAGTCACATACAAACCGTATGTTCCTTGGCATAATTAGTTCTACCGCCTTGCTAGCACTCCTACACTTGCAGATACCTGAGTTGTGTAGTTCGCTTTGACTGCGTTGTCGTGCTTTTTTAGCCTAAGTCACATACCAAATGTATGCTCCTTGGCATAAAAAAGCACTCCGCCTTGTCAGCACTCCTACACTTGCAGATATAATGTTTTACATTGTAGGTTGGGTTGAGTGAAACGAAACCCAACGATACACCTGAGACTCTATGTTTACTGCTATCGAATGCACCTGAGGCTCTGTGTTTATTGCTATCGAATGCACCTGGGACTCTATGTTTACTGCTATCGAATGCACCTGAGGTTCTGTGTTTATTGCTATCGCATATACCTGAATCTTAATATTTGTTATTACTCAACATCTATTGTTTTAAGCTCGCTACTCTAAGCTCTTTTCTAAGGCTTTATTTAAAGGACTTGTTATGAAACTCGAAGATATCCGTCGTGAATACCTGCAAGACGCGTTAAGCGAAGATAATTTGCAAGATGATCCGTTTAAGCAGTTTGAAACGTGGCTTGAGCATGCGGTAGCAAGCAAACTACCCGATCCAACAGCGATGGTTGTAGCAACCGTTGATGAAACCGGTCAACCTTCACAGCGTATTGTGCTTTTAAAGCATTTGGATGATAACGGTTTTGTATTTTTTACCAATACGGGCTCGCGTAAAGCGCAAGAGCTTAAAGGTAATAACAAAATATCGCTGCATTTTCCGTGGCACCACATGGAACGTCAAGTTATTGTGTATGGCGAGGCTAAACCATTACCTACCTCTGCTGTGGCAAAGTACTTTTTATCTCGCCCTAAAGAAAGCCAATTAGCCGCATGGGCGTCAGCGCAAAGCCGTCCGGTGTCATCACGTAAAGTACTCATGGAAACCTTCGCCAACATGAAAAGTAAGTTTGCTAAAGGTGAAATTCCATTGCCTGACTTTTGGGGCGGATATTGTGTAGTACCCACTAAAATTGAGTTTTGGCAAGGTGGGGCACATCGTTTGCATGACCGCTTTATATATCAGCGCCAAGTAGATAATAGCTGGCAAATTACACGCTTAAACCCTTAATAAATAGATGAGTAAGTAACCGTGCAATTTATTGACTCTCATTGCCACCTCGACTTTAGCGAGTTTGATTCGAATCGTGAATCGCTCATAAACGAGTGTGTAGCAAAGGGAGTTAATCAGTTTGTTGTACCGGGTATTACGCTTGCTCAATCGCATGCTCTCATAAAATTCAAAGCAACTTACCCAAGTATAAAAATAGCCGCAGGGCTACATCCTTACTTTTTAGAGCAACATAAAGAATCGCACATAGAAGCGTTATTTGATTTTGCGACTGCAAATAAGCATCAGTTGGTGGCTATTGGAGAATGCGGGCTTGATCGAAGTATTGAAAACCTCTCTAAACAAACTTATTTATTTGAACAGCAAATAAAGCTTTCTAACGAGCTAAGCTTACCGCTTATTGTACATCACAGACAAAGCCATGATTTAATTGCGCAATCGTTTAAACGGTGTAAGCCAAAAAATGGGGGAGTGATTCATGCCTTTTCGGGATCAATCCAACAAGCGCAGTATTATATAAAGCAAGGTTTTAAGCTTGGTGTAGGCGGTGTTATTACTTATGAACGCGCAGTTAAAACACGGGCTGTTATTGCTGCTATTGAGCCAAAGCACTTAGTGCTTGAAACCGATTCGCCCTCAATGCCGTTAAGCGGCTATCAGGGGGAAGTTAACACGCCACTGCATATACCTAATGTATTTAACGCGTTATGTGATTTAAAGCCACACAGCAAGAGAGAGGCGCTTGCAAAGCAGCTCTACGATTCTTGCTCAGATGTTTTTTGTATATAACGGTTTACTTGCCAACGTTTTAATCCACGCCCTAATTGCCACGTAAAAATACAAGCAATTACTAGCATTAATAGTACCTGTCGACCTAAATCATGAAAATGATTATGGCTGTCAGATATTGCCGCACGAGTTAAATAGGTAACAGATACAAATCCAAGCGGGCGGTCGTCATCGCTAATTACAGGTTCTACAAAAGGTGTTTTTAGTTTACTAATCCCAGGGGTAGAGTCGGGAAGTTGGCCAAATATATGGTGAGATTGCCAATTATCGCTACTTGCTATCAAAATACCTTGTTGATCATAAATAGTGGCTGAAAGCACAAACTCATCTTTACTTATGTCGTTACATATTTCGTTGAGTTGCGGTTTGTTTTTTTCAATTAAAGGAGTTTTAACATTCAAAGCCATAAATTTAGTCATGCTTTGTGCTGTACTATCAGCGCTATCGTAAAGCAATTGATGGCTTTGAAAACTACTGTTTACGCCAACCCAGCTTAGTAACACAAAACAACCAGCCGCAAGAAACAAGCGTACTAAACGCTTTCTTTGAGATGCCGTAATAGGGTTTTTAAGATGGTTATTTTTCATAGTCACCGTATATGCTGCTGACAGCATTTTAATTTGATGTTACAACTAGGGTAACTATACCCTTAAACCCTACCTGATGGCGAATTTAGCGTTAATAATTACTGATTTTAATATGCCAACTATCAGGAAATAAATACGGAGATCCCATGTCGAAAACGAACATGGCACAGCCACCTACTGAACAATCATTAGTAAACTTAACTTTAAATAAATGGTTTAGTTACCAAGATAGTGTTTTTTTACCGCTTACTAATATTCCAAATAAGCAGCAGGGATTATTTAGTATTGCATTTGCTGGCGACTTTGATGTTAGCAGCGTTAATAGCATTATTGATTTTTTGGCAAAGCAAAATCAAATCGTCACCGCTATATGCCAGTATCAACCTGATTTAGGATTAGCACCTGCATTGTGTTTTTACGCAAAAAATGCAGAGCAAGCTATAAACCCGCTAGTGTTACAAGAGTTTTCACACACTTTAGATTGCCAGCTAGTACAAGTTGCTACGCCGCCTAGTTTATATAAACCTGGTTTGTTGGTTATGGACATGGATTCAACCGCAATTACAATTGAATGCATAGACGAAATAGCCCGCCTTGCAGATGTATATGACGAAGTTGCCTCTGTAACAGCACTTGCAATGGCGGGTAAACTTGATTTTAGTGAGAGTTTAAATCAGCGTGTAGCTAAGCTTGAAGGAATTGAAAAAAGCTTAATTGAAGAGCTAAAAAGTGCATTGCCACTCATGCCTGGTATTAAAGTGCTGTGCCAAATTTTAAAACAGCATGACTGGTATTTAGCAATCGCATCAGGTGGTTTTGTACCGTTTGCAGAGCGCGTTCAAGAGCTTATTAATTTAGATGAAGTACACGCTAATGTACTCGAATTTAAAGACGATAAACTAACAGGTAAAGTACTTGGTACAATTGTAGATGCACAGCAAAAAGCAATTATTCTAGAGTCGTTACAACATAAACTAGGGCTGGAGAAGTCGCAAACAGTTGCTATTGGTGATGGTGCAAATGATTTAGTAATGATGGCAAAAGCAGGTTTAGGTGTAGCAGTACATGGTAAACCTAAAGTGGTTGAACAAGCCCAAGCTGCTATTTGTGAAGGATCATTATTGCAATTGTTGTATATGTTGGCTATTCCGTTAGAAAATGAGCCAGCTCTTTAAAATAAACTAAGTTAAACCGCTTAACGTAAGCGGTTTAACCAAATTAGTTTTCGACGTCCCATCTGATCGACCTGTTGTTGGTCAAGCTGTAAATGGCTTAAAGCTTCTTCGGTTATATCAACTACATCGCCAACACCGGCTACTGACCATAATGCATCTTCTAAATCTTTTGCTTTGTGCAGTGCGTATTGGCTAACATAATTTAATTCGTTCGATAAGTAATCGGTATCTGGACGCCCTGTACGCGAAATATATAAACGCATAATAAATATAAGCTCCGATTTAACACCTTTGCTTATTTGCTCTAAAAATTCACTGTAATCTTCGCCTAATACGCACTGACTAGTAATTGCATCTTCAATTTTACTTTTACGAGGGTTAAAGTTAATAGCTAAAGTAAACGCGAGAGGCGGATCTTGACGACTACGATCTTTAATACTTGGGGTGATCACATTAACTATTTGATCTTTAGTTAATATGCTCGATAAATCTGTTTTGTTATTTAACAAACCAAAATTTTGTAAAATTACATGCAGTGGACTTGCGTACAAGCCAAAGCCGATAGCTCCGGTTGCAAAGTGAGCTGCTTCTTTATGCAAGTACAGAGGAAATTGACACACACTTTTTGTAACCATGTTTCTAAGTGCAGTAGAAAGCCCCTCTACTTTAGGTGACTCTTCCGATATTTTTAGTTTATCTTTATTGCTTTCAATTAACTGAGTGAAAAAAGAGACACCTGAATGTGGTAAATCAGCAATTCTATTCGCTTTTAAATTAATAGTAGTAAATGACTTGCTTACAGCCATTGTTTCGTATTTTAATTCACTAAGTTTATGTTTTTTAGTTATTTTTTGTAGATCTGGAAATGAAAGTAAAACCACATCTCCTTTTTTAAAGGTAACCGGTTGCTCGCATTCTATTTGTAAACCCATCACCGAAAAATCGCGTGTATAACCTTTTATAATTACATCATTAATACTTACTTCAACAACTGTTTTATAAAGGTAGCGTTTATGCGAGCGTAAATTTACATACTCAAGCGCAACAATATCTAAATAAGGCGGAGTTTTGTGTTTAGCATGCCCAAAATGTTTGAGCTGATTAACTGTGGATTTATCATAAGTTAGCTTTTTGTATTGTTGTTGTTCAATATTATTTCCAATACTGGTCAGTACAACTACGTATTTAACATCTTTTATAAGCCCTTCTACACGTGGTGAAGGTGGCTTATTTAGTTTTTCTATATTTGTGCCAGCACTATTTGGTAACGAAAGCGGTATGTAAGAATCGTCTGGGTGACTTGGCATTATTTGTATTTTAAAACACTGCCAGCTTTCTTTTTGACTGCCAAAACCTAAAAATAAGTTACTTAGTTCGGTGTTACTATTAAGCTCACTTCGTGTTGCTGAGTAATAATAAATTTTACCAGAAGAAACATGAGTGAAAGTATAAAGGTAATCTTCTTTAACGGCAGTTGGCTGTGTTAATAATTGAGACACACGCTGATGGTTAAGCACATTATATAAACAGGGTATTTTTCTTTCATCAGTAAAGTAGCGTTGAATAAAAATATTATTTTCGGTGGTTAAACTAAGGCTTGGGTAATATTGCTCATTATTTTTGCTTAAAAACACGTATAAAGAGGTTACCCGTGGAATATAATATTGCTCATAGCCTTTTGAAACTACAGCATCGAGTGTGTTATCTAGATTAACTTTATAGCGGCGCTTATTACCGTGAATAAAGCTTTCTAAAAATCCGTCAAAAGCCTCGTTTTTCTCAATGTAAGTGCGTTTCAAACGAATATGATTAAATTCACGGGAAATGTTTTCTACGGCAACGACTTCGTATTGTATGCCATTTTTTAAACCCAGTTCAAAATCTTGCTCAAGGCCTACTAAACGCATAGCGATAAGTTGACCTTTTTTTACTACGTACCGTGTTGCAAGCTTTACTTTACAACCGCTTAATGAAATATCAGATGTGCTTGCAGCAAGATTTTTTTTATCATTATACCCAATAGTAACTTTTATTGAGTAGTTCATACGCTCTTCACGGCGGCTTTCGTATGAGGCAAACTTAATTACGCTGGTGCTAAGCGAATCATCTAGTTCTTGTATTTCAGCCTGCTCGGCGGCTTGCTTTTGCAATACGCGATGGTTGTTTTCGGTGCTCATTACAGCTTCGTAAACGGCTAGTGTATATTCGCCATGTTGCTGTAGGGCTTTTTCAAACACTTCAATGGCTGTGTCATCCATAAAGTGTTGTTTACCGTTGTGCTCGTATGGCTTTACTTGTCCTGTTACTAAACCGCGTAAATCAACAAAGCGTGCCACAGGCTGAGACAAGCGTGACATTTCCATTTTCATCAAAAACTGCTCAGGTTTAGTTAGCCCCGCAGTTTTCGATTTGAAAATTAGGTCAAACTTAGCGTTGCCTAAATATTGTTTTAGTTCATTCACGAGGTCTTCGTGTTTGAGCATTATGTCATCAGCCATTTATAAAACCATCACCGTCTAATTGAAAAAGTAGGTATACTGTTAAGTCATTTATTAGAAATTCA
This sequence comes from Pseudoalteromonas sp. Z9A5, assembly GCF_011378875.1. Lineage (NCBI taxonomy): Bacteria > Pseudomonadati > Pseudomonadota > Gammaproteobacteria > Alteromonadales > Pseudoalteromonadaceae > Pseudoalteromonas > Pseudoalteromonas sp. Z9A5. The sequence continues at coordinate 76,104 of NZ_WTLC01000014.1, read as the reverse complement.
ATAAACGTTAAATCGTGCTATGTTATTAATATAGGTACGATTATTCGAGTAACTACAGTTTAGCTCTTGTTATTATGTGTTATTTGCCATTTTATTGGCAAGTTACTTTAAACTATTTTCGAAGCAAAAAGTATGCCCTAAATTATAGTAAAAAAGAAAATAGCATTTGTGTTTAATGATTGTGGTGCTGAATTTCCCCGTTGGCAAGAGTATGTTGCTAAACAAAAGCATGAAATGGCAAAATAAGTACTTAAAAATAAGTATTTTAAAAATTAAAGATATAAGTAGGTAAGATAATTAATGGCTAAAGCGGCAAAAATAGAGTTTGTGTGTACAGAATGTGGCATGAACTACCCACGTTGGCAGGGTCAATGCCGCTGCGGTGGGTGGAACACATTAGCAGAATTTAAACCTTCGGCAGGGCAAAGTCAAAAAGCATCAGCACGAGCAAGCGTAGGTGGCTATGCTGGTGGCATTGGTGGTGGCTCTAAAAAAATTAATGACATCACTACAACAGAAGCTGAAAAACAGCTAACTGAGATTGGTGAGCTCGACCGTGTTTTAAGCGGTGGTGTTACAACGGGGTCTGTTAATATAATCTCAGGCGATCCTGGTGCAGGTAAAACAACGCTGCTGTCTGATTTAGTGGCAAGAATGTCGCAGCGCATGCCATCACTTTACTGTACGGCAGAAGAGTCTTTATCGCAGTTTAAAAACAGAGTAAATCGTTTAAAATTAAACTATAACGCTGATGAGCTTTATTTATTATCAGAAACCAGTGTTGAAGTTATTATTGAAGAGCTTGAGAAGAATAAAATTAAGTTTGCTGTTATCGACTCTATTCAAGCAGTTGTAACCGATACGGCAAATGGCAGCCCTGGTTCGCCTTCGCAAGTAAAAAGTGCCGCGCAAGCACTTACTCAATACTGTAAGCAAAATGATGTAACTATGTTCATTATTGCCCATGTAAATAAAAACAACGAAATAGCAGGTCCCCAAACACTAGTTCATATAGTTGATGCACTTTTACATATAGATACCAACGATGGACAAATTAGAACGCTAAGAGCAAATAAAAACCGCTTTGGTGATATTGATACCGTTGGTATTTTTAAAATGTGCGAACGCGGAATGCTAAGCGTTGATAACCCAAGTGAAATATTTTTATCGGGCTCCACCACAGATTCACCAGGGTCTACAATTACGTGCATACGTAAAGGCAATCGTAATTTATTACTCGAAATTCAGTGTTTAACCACCGAAACAGAGGCAGAATTCCCGCAGCGTGTTTGTGTTGGTTTAAACATGAATCGTATAAAAATGCTGACTGGCATATTGCGTAAACACACTAAAACTAAAATATTCCACGATACATTTTTTAATATTGTGGGTGGCTTAAGAATCGATGAGACAGAAACCTGTATAGATTTGGCGTTAGTTACCGCGCTACTTAGCAGTTTAAATGAATTTGTAGTGCCTCGTACTACTTGCATTATGGGAGAGCTTAGCTTAAACGGCGATGTACGCCCAATCGACAGTGGTGTACCGCGCGTTAAAGAAGCTGCACAGCATGGATTTACCGAAATATTTATTCCATTTCGTAATTATCATAAATCAATGGAAGGGCTGGGCGCTAAAATTACGCCGGTAAAAACGGTGCATGAGTTACTTAGTTTGATTAATTAACACTTATCGGTGATGTTCTTCAGTGTTACTCTTAAGTAGAGACAATTTATATAAAGAATTAAATAAGGAAATAACATGAAAAAATTAGTTATAGTTGCAGCGATTATTGCTGCGGGCGTTGGTGGTGTTAGCTATGCAAATTACGTGGCAACGCAAGAAGTGCGTGCAGAAGTAGACAAGCAACTGGCTTTAGTTAGCGAGCAAACAGGCGCTACATTTAAATATGCTGGCTTATCGGCAAGTGTTATTTCAAAAAGCGTAGAAATTACAAATATGGAAGTGATAAGCCCTGAGGGTGACAATGTTGCTAATATTCAAAGCATCGAAGTAACCGGTTATGAGCCAGATAAAATTTCTCCTCATACATCGTTTGATGTAAAAAGCTTTCAGTTTAATAAAGACTTTGTAGCAAAATTACCTGCTGATACAAATCCAATGCTAGCGACAGCCAGTTACGATTTGCATTCATCACTTGATTACGATGAACAGTCGGGCGACAGTGATGTAGTTGTTAAGCTTGATGCAAAAGATATTATTAGTTTTAATATGGATATGGGCTTAGCTAACTCTAAAGCACTTATGGAAGCATCACTTGAGATAAGCAAAGCGCAGCGAGCAGCAGGCAACGAGCCTCTTTCGTATGAGCAACAGTTACAGCAACAAACATTAATAATGCAAGCTATGAGCAAGCTAGAGCCTCGTAGCGTTAACCTTGTTTTAAATAACCAAGGCGAGCTTAAAGAACTTTTAGAAAGTGAGCTTAAAAAGCAAGGTATGAGCGTTGAGCAAATGCAAATGATGGTTGAGCAACAGTTACAACAAGCTCCAGTAACTGACGAAATAGCGCAAGCAATTATTGGTTTTGTTAAAGGCTTAAATTCATTTTCAATGTCGGCTAAGTTACCTGAAGGCAAAACTATGATGGAAGTTAATCAACAAATAATGATGCTTGTAGGTCAACCTGATGAGCTAGTTAAGTTTATTAACTTAGAAGTTAAAGGCGATTAATAATTGTTTTAGTTGTTTGCTGTCAATGAACCTAAAAAGGTATTGATAGCTCAATTCAAATAATTCAAGCGTGAGTATTACTCGCGCTTTTTTGTGCCTTGATGTTTTTATTTTAAATGGTGTTATTTAAACTACTCTAATATTTAAAAAGCGAGGTATAAAACCTCACCTACAAAACCTCACCTACAAAACCTCACCTACAAAACCTCACCTACAAAACCTCACCTACAAAACGACATACACCCAAATGTAGGTGCGATTTTGCATCGCGCTCATGTCAGGTGACCCCAATACTTTAAAGTAAAGCGAGGTATAAAACCTCACCTACAAAACAACATACACCCAATGTAGGTACGATTTTACATCGCGCACATGTAACGTGTTTTTAATGTGTAAAAGCGAGGTATAAAACCTCACCTACAAAACATCACCTAAAGAACAACATACACCCAAATGTAGGTGCGATTTTACATCGCGCTTATGTAACGTGCCTCCACTACTTTAAAGTAAAGCGAGGTATAAAGCCTCACCTACAAAGCGACATACACTCAAATTGTAGGTGCGATTTTACATCGCGCTCATGTAACGTGCTTTTAATGTGTAAAAGCGAGGTATAAAACCTCACCTACAAAACAACATGCACCCAATGTAGGTGCGATTTTACATCGCGCTCATGTAACTTATGTAAAATGCAAAGCTAAAAAAACACCGCACTTAAATTTTAAGTGCGGTGTTTTTTTAAAGTGTAATTATTGCTCAAATAGCCAATATTTATTAATGAAGAATACGTGCTCTAATTGTACCCTCAACAGCGCTTAATTCTTTAAGTGCGACTTCAGAGTGATCAGTATCTACATCAATAACAACATAACCAATAGCTGCGTCTGTTTGCAGGTATTGCGCGGCAATATTAATACCGTGCTGTGCAAACGCTTGGTTAATTTGCGTTAGTACGCCAGGACGGTTGTGGTGTACGTGTAATAAACGACTACGATTAGCAAGCTCTGGCAGCGATACCTCAGGGAAGTTAACTGCGGTAATAGTTGAGCCGTTATCTGAATATTTAGCCAATTTACCAGCTACTTCAATACCAATGTTTTCTTGTGCTTCTTGTGTTGAGCCACCAATGTGTGGTGTTAAAATAACATTGTCGAATTGGCGCAGTGGTGATACAAATTCTTCATCGTTAGACTTTGGCTCAGTAGGAAATACATCAATTGCGGCACCACTTAGTTTTTTCTCTGTAAGTGCTTCTGCAAGTGCATCAATATCAACTACGGTACCGCGTGAAGCGTTGATCAAAATAGATCCCTGCTTCATAACAGCAAGTTCTGCTGTGCCAATTAGGTTTTTAGTTTGTGGTGTTTCTGGTACGTGTAAGCTAATAATATCAGAGCGTTGTAATAACTGAGTTAGGTTATGCACTTGTTTTGCATTACCAAGAGACAGCTTATCTTCGATATCGTAATATTCTACGTTCATACCAATGTTTTCAGCCATAATGCCTAGCTGAGTACCAATGTGACCGTAACCAATAATACCTAACGTTTTACCACGCGCTTCAAATGAGCCATTTGCTGTTTTTAACCAGCCACCACGATGCGCCGCTGCATTGCGCTCTGGAATACCGCGTAATAAAAGCAGTATTTCACCAAGTACAAGTTCAGCAACTGAGCGAGTGTTAGAAAATGGTGCATTAAAGACAGCAATGCCGCGTTCGCGCGCGCTGTCCAGGTCAACTTGGTTTGTACCAATACAAAAACAACCAACTGCAACTAGCTTTTCAGCGGCATCTAATACAGCTTCACTTATATGAGTACGAGAACGAAGCCCTACAAAGTGCACGTCTTTAATACGTTCTTTTAGTTCGTCCTCAGGTAAGGATGTTTTAACGTAGTCGATGTTGCTGTAACCATTACGCTTTAGCGTTTCAACAGCGCTTTGGTGAACACCTTCAAGCAAGAGAATTTTAATTTTGTCTTTTGCTAACGATACCTTACTCATAACCTCATCCTATTTAATTTGAGGCCCATTTTTAGTGCCGATAATTACTTTATCAGCGCCACGCATCGCAAATAGGCCGTTGGTAACTACGCCAACAATTGAATTAATTTGTGCTTCTAATTGTTTGGCATTGGTAATTTTTAAGTTAAATACATCTAATATAACGTTACCGTTGTCGGTAACTACACCTTGGCGATAGACTGGGTCGCCGCCAAGCTTTAATAATTCTCGTGCTACGTAACTGCGCGCCATTGGAATAACTTCTACCGGAAGCGGGAAGTCGCCTAATGTTTTTACTAATTTGGTGTCATCAACAATACACACAAATTGCTTCGCTACAGCAGCGACTATTTTTTCGCGAGTAAGGGCTGCACCGCCGCCTTTAATCATTTCGTTTTGAGCGTTTATTTCGTCAGCGCCGTCAACGTAAACATCTAAAGCATCTATGTTATTAAGTTCAAACACTTCAATACCTAACGCCTCTAAGCGCGCTGTTGAAGCTTCTGAACTCGATACTGCACCTACAATGGTATCTTTTACTGAGCCAAGAGCGTCAATAAAGTGATTAACTGTAGAGCCTGTACCTACACCTACAATAGTGTTTTCTTTTACAAACTCGAGTGCTGCCCAAGCAGCTGCTTTTTTTAATTCGTCTTGTGTCATTGCTATGTGCTCATGTATGTCAGAGATATGCGGCTAGTAACCAAATTTAATTGTTACCAACTGTATATTTTATCTGGAGTGATAATTGTTTTAAGTGGTACATCCCACGATTCAATTGGTAATGTTTCAACTTTTTGGCATTCATGTGCTAAGCCAATAAGTTGTGGTTTTTGCCAATCTTGTTCGTGCAAACGTGCCAATGTTCGGTCGTAAAACCCACCCCCCATTCCGAGGCGATTACCTTGTTTATCAAATGCAACTAACGGCATAAGAAGGTAATCAAGCGCTGGTAATGGGCATATCTCAGAGCAATTCAGCTTAGGCTCCAAGATACCATAGCGATTTGCCTTCATGGGTGAGTTTTTTTCATAACGTTGAAAGAGTAAATTAGCCCCGTTAAAGGGGTGTATTATAGGGAGGTAAACTTCATGGTTTAAGTTCCATAACTCATTAATTAACAATGATGTATCTAGTTCACCATCGTTAACTAAATAAATTGCTATATGCTCTTTTTTATCTGTTTTTTTGCTTTTTAACTGTTGAATAAAATTCATTTTAAGCGATTGAGCGGCAAATAATTGCTGTTTTTTTGATAAATTATTACGCATTTCACGGACTGACTTTCTGATCTGTGCGCGTTTATTGCTCATGTTAGTGCTTCGCTAGGTAATTAAAAAGAAAATAAGTTAGGAAAAGCTAAATATGCCGCCAATACTATTAGCAGTGTTACTACCGTGGCTATAAGTGAATATAAAAGAACATTACTGCGCTTTTTAGGTGCACTAATAAGCTCTTCATCAAGCATCAGGTCGTCATCTTGCCATTCATCGTTGTTTTCTATTTGCGCTTTTGACTCTGCTTCAGGAAGCCGTTGTTCTAATTCTTCTAGCTTTTCTTCAAGGCGAATTAAGCTGCTGGTAATATAATCGAGTGCATCAAAAATGCGTTCATCGCGTTGATTATTTGCTTGCTCGGTATTTGTGCTTGATGCACTAGAGATAGCTTGAAGCTTACTTTTTATGCCAAGACCAACAAGTAATTTTGCTTGTTTTAATGCTTTGTCTTTATTGCTTGGTGCAAATAAGGGTTTACCTTTAAAAAAAAGCGTTACTTTTTCCTCTGAGGTTTTTAGCCGTTGCGCTAAAGTTGTGCATGCTGTTTTTGCATCAACGTCATCTGCAAGCCCTGCAAATATAACGCGAAAATTGTCGGTCATTTAACTATCTCTCAAGCTTTATAATGAAATGAGTATATACCTAAAGTACAAAAGAATTCGAGGTCGATTTTATAGTTATTTTATTTACGAACAATACTACAAATAAACTCCAGATGTAAAAACGGCCCTAAAAAGGGCCGTTTTATATTATTACATTATTGGCTTAAAGGCCAGCAGCTGCGCGAAGTGCGTCTGCTTTATCTGTACGTTCCCAAGGGAACTCGTCGCGACCAAAGTGACCGTAAGCCGCTGTAGGAAGGTAGATAGGGCGCTCTAAATCAAGCATTTGAATTAAGCCGTAAGGGCGTAAGTCAAAATGTTCACGAATAAGCTCAATTAAACGGCTTTCTTCTAGCTTGCTTGTACCAAACGTTTCAACGCTGATAGAAGTAGGCTCTGCAACACCAATTGCGTAAGAAACTTGTAGCTCACACTTGTCAGCAAGACCAGCAGCAACAATGTTTTTAGCAACGTAACGTGCAGCGTATGCCGCAGAACGGTCAACTTTTGATGGATCTTTACCAGAGAAAGCACCACCACCGTGACGAGCCATACCACCGTATGTATCTACAATGATTTTACGACCAGTTAAGCCACAGTCACCCATTGGTCCGCCAATAACAAAGCGACCTGTTGGGTTAATGAAAAACTTAGTTGCACTTGTAATAAGTTCTGCAGGAAGTACCGGCTTGATGATTGTTTCCATCACAGCTTCTACTAAATCTTTTTGCGAAATGTCTTCGCTGTGCTGAGTAGAAAGTACAACAGCATCAATACCTACTGGCTTGCCGTTTTCGTATGCAAAAGTAACTTGAGATTTTGCATCTGGACGTAACCAGTTAAGCTCGCCGCTTTTACGTACTTGCGCTTGGCGCTGTACTAAACGGTGTGAGTAAGTAATTGGGGCAGGCATTAGTACTTCTGTTTCGTTACATGCGTAACCAAACATTAAGCCTTGGTCGCCAGCGCCTTGTTCTTCTGGGCTAGTACGGTCAACACCTTGGTTAATGTCTGGAGACTGTTTACCAATAGTGTTTAAAATTGCACATGAATCGGCATCAAAGCCCATGTCTGAATTTGTGTAGCCAATGTCACGAATTGTTTTACGTGTAATTTCTTCGATATCAACCCATGCGCTAGTAGTGATTTCACCACCAACCATAACCATACCGGTTTTCACGTAAGTTTCACACGCTACGCGAGCCTGAGAGTCTTGCTCTAGGATTGCATCAAGTACCGCATCAGAGATTTGATCGGCGATTTTATCCGGATGACCTTCAGAAACTGATTCAGAAGTAAATAAATGTTTTGCCATTGTATTTCTGCTCACAAATATTGCGCTTCACAAATGTCGGTATTAGCGCTAAAAAATTAAGGGGCGTATTTTATCGAAAACAAAACTAATTGCATAGTGTTTTTACGCCTAGACGTCTAAATAAAATTACTAATGTCGTTCTGGTCTCAAAAAAAATTCATAATGCTCCCTTTTCTGGGGTTTTTAATTGCACACCGCCCCCACATTAAGTAAGAATGGATGTATAGCAGTATCCAAGATATTTGGTTACATAAACGATTACATAAATACCCGCGCAAATACACATATAAGGTAGGAGAATTCATGCCATCTCGCAAAGAACTTGCAAATGCTATTCGCGTCTTGTCAATGGACGCAGTACAAAAGGCCAAATCTGGTCACCCTGGAGCCCCTATGGGCATGGCTGATATCGCAGAAGTATTATGGCGCGATTATCTAAAGCATAACCCAACAAATCCAGAGTGGGCTGACCGAGATCGATTTATATTATCGAACGGCCACGGTTCAATGCTTATATATTCTCTATTGCACCTAAGTGGTTATGATTTACCACTAGACGAAATTAAAAACTTCCGTCAAATGCACTCTAAAACACCAGGTCATCCAGAATATGGTTACGCTCCAGGAATCGAAACTACTACGGGTCCATTAGGTCAAGGGATCACAAATGCCGTAGGTATGGCAATTGCCGAAAAAGCACTTGCTGCACAGTTTAACCGTGAAGGTCACGATATTGTTGATCACTTTACCTATGCATTTATGGGCGATGGCTGCCTTATGGAAGGTATTTCTCATGAAGCAGGTTCACTTGCAGGCACATTAGGTCTGGGTAAACTTGTTGCATTTTGGGATGACAACGGTATCTCTATCGATGGTGAAGTAGAAGGTTGGTTTACCGATGATACGCCAGCTCGCTTTAAAGCGTACGGTTGGCATGTAGTTAGTGGTGTTGATGGCCACGACAGCGACGCTGTAAGTGCTGCAATTGCAGAGGCTAAAAGCGTTACCGATAAGCCATCACTTATTTGTTGTAAAACAATTATTGGTTACGGTTCACCTAATAAGTCAGGTAGCCACGATTGTCATGGCGCACCACTAGGTGATGACGAAATTAAAGCATCTCGCGAATTTTTAGGTTGGACTGGCGATGCTTTCGAAATTCCTGATGATATTTACGCACAATGGGATAGCAAAGAAAAAGGTCAACAGCTTGAATCAAGCTGGGACGAAAAGTTTGCAGCATACGCAAAAGCATACCCAGAGCTTGCAGCTGAATACAAGCGTCGTATTAATAACGAGCTTCCTGGTGATTGGGCTGAAAAATCTCAAGCGTATATTGAGCAATTGCAAGCAAACCCTGCAAATCCTGCTTCTCGTAAAGCGTCACAAAATGCATTAAATGCATTTGGTCCGTTATTACCAGAATTTATGGGTGGCTCAGCCGATTTAGCTGGCTCAAACTTAACAATTTGGGATGGCTCTAAAGGTTTAACACGCGATGATGCAAGCGGTAACTACATTTACTACGGTGTACGTGAGTTTGGTATGTCGGCAATTATGAATGGTATTGCCCTTCATAAAGGCTTTATTCCTTACGGCGCTACGTTCTTAATGTTTGTTGAATATGCAAAAAATGCCGTTCGTATGGCTGCATTAATGAAGCAACCAAGCATTTTTGTATACACGCACGATTCAATTGGTTTAGGTGAAGATGGTCCAACTCACCAACCAGTAGAGCAAATTGCAAGCATGCGTTTAACGCCTAACTTATACAACTGGCGTCCATGTGACCAAGTTGAGTCGGCAATTGCATGGCAACAAGCTATTGAGCGTAAAGATGGTCCTACATCGTTAATCTTTACTCGCCAAGGTCTTGAGCAACAAGCGCGTGACGCACAGCAATTAAGTGACGTTAAAAAGGGTGGTTACATCCTTAGCTGTGACGGCAACCCAGAGATTATTTTCATTGCAACGGGTTCTGAAGTACAACTAGCACAAGATTCAGCTAAAGAGCTACGCAGCCAAGGTAAAAAGGTACGTGTTGTGTCTATGCCATGTACTGATGCTTTTGAAGATCAAAGCGCAGCATACAAAGAAAGCGTATTACCGGCATCTGTTTCACGCCGCGTAGCAGTAGAAGCAGGTATTGCTGACTACTGGTACAAGTACGTTGGTTTAAACGGCGCAGTAGTAGGTATGACCACCTTTGGTGAGTCAGCACCAGCTAATGAGTTGTTTGAACACTTTGGTTTTACAGTGGCAAACATTGTAAGCAAAGCAAACGAGCTTTTTTAATCGCTTTTGATTAAACAAAGTAAGTAATTGAAAAACTCGCACATGTTGCGGGTTTTTTTATGCCCTTACATGAAGCAACTTCACCTTGGTCAATGCTGCTTTCCTTGCAAGAAAGTAAGCTATCAGGCAAGGTAGTGCGATAAAATTTATAAATAAAAATCTTAAATTAATAGCAGGAGCTAAAAATGCCAAAGTTCGATAACGTAAGTGTAGTAAAAAAAGCCAATGTATATTTTGACGGAAAAGTGTCGAGTCGTACCGTTATTTTAGGTGATGGCGAAGCGAAAACATTAGGTTTTATGCAACCAGGTGAGTTTGTTTTTGATACAAACCAAAAAGAATGCATGGAGCTTTTAGCTGGTCAATGGGATATTTTATTACCAGGTGCGAGCGAGTGGAAAACATTTAACGCAGGTGAGTCGTTTAACGTAGATGCTAATGTAAGCTTTAAAGTGAAAGTATCTGATTTTGCTGACTACTGTTGTTCGTATACAGATTAACCAGAATAGCTAGACGTCTGAAAGCCCATGTAATATGGGCTTTGCATAAACTTTGCGCAACACATGATTTAAATTACCAAAAACCACAAATAAACTTCAAATATCTCTATTTTTTCCTTGTGTTAATCTAAATAGCCCCCAATACTAATTGTAGGTAACAAATAAAAGGATACCCTATGAAAATTAATCTTTCTGGTCACCATGTTGAAGTTACTGACTCTATTAAAGAGCACATCAACGAAAAATTTTCAAAAATCGAGAGCCATTTTCCATCGCTTATTGCACTCGATATTATTTTGTCTAAAGAACATCATAAAATCCAAGCTGAAATTAGCACTAATTACGAAGGCACGCGCATATCGGTAAAAGGGGAAAACGAAGTTATGTACCCAGCCATTGCAAGCGCAGCTAAAAAACTCGATGCGGCACTAAAACATCGAAAAGGGCAGATAAAAGCAAACCTACACGAAAAGCCTGTAAGTACAACACCTGAAATCGCACACGAGATCATCCAAGAGATGGATCTTAAATAAAATTTAGTCACAAAGTATTGTAAAAAAGAGCCATATGGCTCTTTTTTATTGCCTGTAATTTAGGTAAGTTATGCGTTCTTGCGGTTTATTAATTATAAAAATTGATAAAAAGAACACACAACACACATATTTTGAGAAATTAATGCACAAAACAAAAGCAGTATGGAAATCTCGACTAGGTGCGCTTGGGCCTGGGATCCTAATGGCAACGGCCGCTATTGGCGGATCTCACCTAGTTGCGTCTACACAGGCTGGAGCAATATTTGGCTGGCAACTATTTTGGTTAATCCTCGTTGTTAATGTTTTAAAATACCCGTTTTTTCGTTTTGGTATGGAATACACACTTGCCACTAAAAATAGCTTAGTAGAGGGCTATAAAAGCAAAGGACCGTTTTATTTTTATAGCTTTATTGGTTTAAATATTGTAGCTGCCGTAGTTAATACCGCCGGCGTATTACTACTTACCGCAAGCCTGCTGCATTACGCCTTACCTATTGTTATTGAAGTAACCTTGCTTTGTTGGATGCTGCTGGGTGTATGTTTAGTTATATTGCTACTTGGGCACTTTAAAGCGCTCGATAACGTTGCCAAAGGTATTATGGGGCTGCTTACGCTCGCTACTTTGATTGCCCTTGCCATTGCATTTAGTAACGGTCCAATGGCACCTGCTGATTATGTGGGTCCTTCACCGTATGAACTTGCAATGCTTAGCTTTATGGTCGCTTTAATGGGCTGGATGCCAGCGCCTATCGAAATATCTGCATTAAGTTCTTTATGGCTAAAAGAAAAGCAAGCGCAGCAAACAGTCACTAAAAGCCAAGGCCTGTTCGATTTTAACGTAGGTTACTGGCTTACAGCTGGCTTAGCCTTGGTATTTTTTAGCTTAGGTGTATTGGTACAGTATGGGCAAACTAGCAGCATAGAACTCGGCGGTGTCGCGTTTGCCAAGCAGCTTATTGATATGTACGCGTTAACAATAGGCGAGTGGGCAAGACCGCTGGTATCAGCAATCGCTTTTTTATGTATGTTTGGCACCACACTCACTGTGCTTGATGGCTACGCCCGCACGCTTAACGAGTCTCATAAACTACTTGGCTTTAAGCAATCAAAACACAGCCTAAATATTTGGTTAATACTACAAGCACTTGCCGGTATGGCGGTTATTTTATTTTTTAAATCAGCCCTTGGTCCAATGCTTACGTTTGCAATGACACTTTCATTTGTTACAACACCTGTTTTCGCATGGCTTAACTTTAGCCTTGTACGCTCAGAGCCCGCCATTAAGCACAGCGTGTTACTGCGCAGCTTAACGTGGCTAGGCTTAGTGTATTTAATAGGCTTTGCAGTAGCATTTGTAGTGTGGAAACTAGCATTCTAAATATAGCCACTTACTTTAGGGTTTTAATTAAAGCCCTAAAACTTAAAATTTAAATGAGGTATAAATGGATATTAGAACAGGCGAGCTTTCAAACCCACACGTTATAAAACTACTACAAGCGCACCATAACGATATGCTAAAACACTCACCCGTTGAAAGCGTACATGCACTTGATGTGAGCAAGCTCACTCAGCCCGATATAACTTTTTATAGCTTATGGATTGATAATAATTTAGCGGGTGTTGGCGCTTTAAAAGCACTAAATGCTACCGAAGGCGAAATTAAATCAATGCGCACATCAAGCAGCTATTTACGCCAAGGCATAGCTGCTAAGTTACTCACGCATATTATTGAGCAATCAAGCTCGCGAGGTTACAAAACAGTAAGCTTAGAAACCGGTACCGCTGAGGCATTTTTACCCGCACAAAAGCTTTATACTCAGTTTGGTTTTAAAGAATGCGAGCCGTTTGGTGATTATGAGCTAGACCCGTATAGTTTATTTATGAGTAAAGTGCTTTGAGTTGTATGAGTTCACCATTTACAGCAAAAAAAAATGACATATTTAACACCAGAACAAAAAAGCAATAAAAGAGTTTTTAGGAGATGACGTAATGAGCAAACGTGATTTATTTTCAGAATTAACTACAACTCTTGTTGACGCTAAAGCGCATTCACAAAGTGTACTTACGTTACAGGTTCAAACAGTAAGTGAGCTTAATGACCTTGCCATTTCAACCGATGAAATAGTGAATATTCCAGAAATATCTAGAATACATAAGCAAGAACGTTCGAAAATTGGGAGCAAGGGCGCAGTGCTCCTAATGGGCAAGCAATTATATTACTAAAGCTTGTGCAACGTCATCCTGAGACGCTAAACCATATAGCTAAGTTGTAGGCATCATGGAGCTCATTCAAGTAAATGAGACACTTAGACAAGTTTGATTTATTACTAATCATAGAAAGAGACGCGACCCCATCATATTAAATGTTTAAAACTTGAATAGAGTAAATATTTTGATTCCAACTTTTCTGATTGCGCTGTGTGGGAGGGATGAAATAAGCTTCCATTCTCACCGCTAAAAACTGAGCAAAAATATAATGAATTTAATATATTAATCAATCTAAAAAAATTACTTTCTGTACCGTAATTACTTTCAGGTTTCAGGGCGTGCAATATTGAATGCCTATTTAGGCTATGAGATTCATTAAATGCATTTGTATGTTGGTATAAAGATTTTTCTAAAAACCACCTTAAAGATTCAATTACTTGGATGCATTCATCATAAGTGTCATGCAACTTTATATCTAGGAAATCTTGAGGGATATAATTACAAGAATTAAAAATATAGTGCTTAATATAGTATCGCTGGAGCTTGATGAGATTTTCCATTAATTCTTTGGAAGAAACAGATGAAGCCTTTACGCCAAGATCCCTAATTACACCTTCTATACATGGTAATAATGAAATCACTGCAACTTTAAATAATCCTAAGTGGTAAGCTTTAAGCGACTCTCCTAATATTTCAATGTACTTAGAAATATGTTTGTTGGTTGAGTATGTGCTCGTTAAAAGTTCAGGTAACCCTAAAGTAACTTTGAAAAAATCGGTAATTATTTTTTCATTTATATTTTTATCTTGGTTTTCAGATAATGTCTTTAAAAGCATTTCTTGATCACCATTAGAGATTAAAGTTGGCAGAACAATACCAATTTCATAAAATTCATTTCTAAGAAATGATAATCCATTAAGTTTATTATTTTTAAGATCTTTTGACTTACTAACTGGAAAAAAAGCAGTTCTTTTTCCTATAGTAATTTTATATCCTTTAATATCTAAAAACCGTCCTACTGTAATTTTTTCTACTTTAGCATGAGAGTAAATTGACTTAATTACCGAAGATGTCTTTTTAAAGTCATTCAGTGAGTTCTTCTTTAATAAATCTTTATAGAGCTTTCGAAATTTAAGATCGCAAATAGTAGGTTCTATCATGTTAAATCACTTTATTATTTGTATAGTTAAAGCATTGTCCTAGTCTTTATTTAAGTTTAGGTCTAGCAAAACACCCATTTTACATTCGAGAATATATTATTGAAGGTTAAAAAGTAACTCATTAAGTATCCAGCAAGCTACGGAGAGTCCGGTTCAAATTGATGAATTAACTCAGCTCTTTTATCGCTCTACTTATCCCATCTAAACTCAGCGCGTACATGCGGTTGTTCATTAACTCTTTTATAAAACCAATTGATTGATAGTACGGCCAGTGTTCTACGGGTTGTGGGTTGAGCCAGGCGACTTTATCAAAGTGGTTTGTGACTCGTTGCAACCATGCACTGCCAGGCTCTTCGTTGTAATGTTCTACGGAGCCGCCAGGGTAGGCTATTTCGTAAGGTCCCATAGTGGCATCGCCGACAAATATTACTTTGTAGTCGCTGGTAAATTTATTAATCAGCGACATGGTGTCTATTACGTTTGAATGGCGACGCGCGTTGTCTTGCCACAGGTGTTTATATAAACTGTTATGGAAGTAGTAAAACTCTAGGTTATTAAACTAGCCAAAGCCTGATTTTTAATCGTTCTACTTATTTAGTCCAAATTCAACTTACATTGCGTTCATTAGTGTCATAGTTAAAATCACTAAAATTAGATATCTATAATTACAAGTGTTATATTTTTGTTGTGTTTTTAGTCCTTTATATTTATCATTCTGCTCATTGATAAATATAAGGAAATATAATGAAACATCAATTTAAACTTAAACCTCTTTTTGTTTTACCTCTTATAAGTGTACTTACAGCGTGTGGTTCATCAGACTCTGATAGTGAAACTGCAGTTGTAGGTGTAAATAGCGTACCAGTTATTACCTCGCAAGCTGTAACTACAGCAACAGAAGATAATCAGTATACATACGATTTAGTAGTGCAAGATGACGATAGTAATCTAACCTTCTCACTAAATTCAGCGCCTGAGGGCATGACTATATCAAATGCTGGTTCAATTAAATGGCTTCCAACGGAAGGTGTTTTGCGCTCGGGCGACGTTATTGTTTCTGTAAACGATGGCGTAAATGATAGCGTATTGCAGACTTTTGAGGTTGAAGTTACGCCTGTAAATGATTCACCAGTACTAACTGAAATAGTAAATCAAGTTGTTAAAAGCGGTGATAATTTTACTTTTCAAATTAATGTAATTGACCCTGATGATATTGCTGATAACGGTGACCTAAACTTTACTCTTACTTCTGCACCTATAGGTATGAGTATTGATCAAACAGGCTTAGTGACTTATCAGGCAAGTGCTTCTGAAACGTCGGCTTATGTAGTAACGGTTAGTGTAAGTGATGGTGGCGAAGATGGTTCTGTACCTTCAACAACATCTTTTACGCTTGATGAGCAATATTTTCTAGATATTTCTGCGGTAATTAAAAATTATTACACTGAAGAGGCAATAGTTAATGCGCTAGCTTCTTTGACGAATGGTAATGAAATTGTTGATGAGGCAGTATCTAACCAAGATGGTGTAGTTTCATTCTCTGTACAAGATATAGATATGACATCCCGTATGTCTGTTATCAGTGATGCTGAAGGCTTTGCTGAGATGGGTATTGGTTTAAACGAAAACCAAATAAATTTAGCCAACAATATATTACTGCAACCTGTTCATGCAGAACTGTCATTTGATCCAACAGTAGAGACGCAGCTTTCGCTTGAGGATACTGTTTTAGTTGAACTACCTGCTAATAGTTTAATCAGAGCTGATGGTACATTGGCCACAGGGACTGTGAATGCCGAGTTAACTGTTATAAATCCTGCGATAGATATTAATCTTATGCCAGGTGATATGATCACTAAAAATGAGAACGGTGAAGTTAAACCTATAGAATCATTTGGTGCAATAACTGTTACGTTTAAAGATGCTAGTGGATTGGATCTTAATTTAATAGAAAATGCGCAAGCTAAAATTAATATCCCAGCTGTAGGGCAGCTTGAGCCAACGGTTCCATTATATTATTTTGATGAAAATACTGGATTTTGGGTTGAAGAAGGTGAAGCTGAATTAGTATCAAATTCTCAAGGTAACTTCTACACCGGTATGGTGTCTCATTTTACAACGTGGAATGCAGATAGAATCTACGATACGGTATTTATAAATGGCTGTATTGTAGATGAAGAACAAAACCGAATTGCAGGAGCGCAGGTAAACTCAGAGGGGCGTGACTACATTGGCTCGTCTTCGGCAGTAACAGACGAAAATGGTATGTTTTCGATACCTACTAAAATGAATAGTACTGTTTTAATTTCATCTACAGTTGGTGCTCAAAGTCGCACATCTTCTATTGAAACAACAGATGTAGATTTAAACTTAGGCGAGTGCATCGTTTTAAATGAAGCGCTTACAAGAATAAAGTTAAATTGGGGTTTAACTCCTTCAGATTTGGACTCTCATTTATGGGGACCTTCAAATAGTGATGGTGGGCAGTTCCACATTTATTATGTAAATAGAGAAATTGTTGTAAACGATGTCGTTATGTTTTTGGATGTTGACGATGTGACAAGCTATGGCCCTGAGGTCATTTCAATTCCAGAATTTGCTTTACCTGGCACTTATACTTATAAAGTACATAATTATTCTCAAACTCCTGATATAGATACTGATACAGCTAAAGTTGAGCTCATAGTTAACGATAGACGTTATATATTTACTCCACCAAGTGATGGAGTTGATGATATGTGGTATGTATTTGATTTAGTCGTGAGCGAGTCTGGAAATGTAGACGTTAATGAAGTGAATACATTTGAGCCGGATTATCGTTTTTCAAATAACGTTAATCCTTCAAATTACAATATTCCTAGAGTTAATTCGTCATCAAAAGCTCAATCTTATGAGCTAATATATAAAGACTTGGTTAAAGGAAAATATTACTCTCATTAACCTATAAATAAGCCTCCATATTTGGAGGCTTATTTCTTTTTAACTCAGCTCTTTTATCGCTTTACTTATCCCATCTAAACTCAGCGCATACATGCGGTTGTTCATTAGCTCTTTTATAAAATCAATTGATTGATAGTACGGCCAGTGTTCCACGGGTTGTGGGTTGAGCCAGGCGACTTTATCAAAGTGGTTTGTTATACGTTGCAACCATGCACTGCCAGGCTCTTCGTTGTAGTGCTCTACCGAGCCGCCAGCATAAGCTATTTCGTAAGGTCCCATAGTGGCATCGCCAACAAATATGACTTTGTAGTCGCTGGTAAATTTATTAATCAGTGTCATGGTGTCAATCACGTTTGAATGGCGGCGCGCGTTGTCTTGCCAAACGTGCTCGTATAAACAGTTATGAAAGTAGTAAAACTCTAGGTGTTTAAATTCGCTGTGGGCTGCGCTAAATAATTCTTCGCAGGTATGAATGTAGTCATCCATTGAGCCGCCAATATCAAACAGCATGAGTACTTTTACGGCATTGTGGCGCTCAGGTGCCATTTTTACATCAAGCATGCCACCTTGTTTTGCTGTAGCGCGAATAGTCTCGTTTAAGTCCAGGGTGTCGCTTGCGCCAGTGCGGGCAAATTTACGCAGTTTTTTAAGGGCGAGTTTAATAGTACGCGAGCCAATTTCTCGATCCGTGTCGAGGTTTTTGTATTCTCGTTTATCCCACACTTTTACTGCTTGGCGATTACGGTTGCCGTCTTGCCCTATACGCACGCCTTCTGGGTTGTAGCCATACGCACCAAAAGGTGATGTGCCGCCAGTACCCACCCACTTGCTGCCGCCTGCGTGGCGTTTTTGTTGCTCTTCTAAACGCTCTTTTAGGGTTTTCATGAGCTCATCTAGCCCACCCATGGCTTTTAGTTGGGCTTTTTCTTCATCGCTTAGGTTTTTTTCAAACTCTTTACGTAGCCAGTCTTCGGGTAAGTTGTGTTGTTGCTTTAAGCTCTCGAGTAAATCAAGGTCGGCAATACCGCTAAAGTAGTCGCTAAAGGCTTTATCAAACCGGTCAAAATGCGTTTCGTCTTTTACCATTATGGTGCGTGCTAAATGGTAAAAGGCGTCTACGTCGGCAAATATAACACCTTTTTTTAAGGCGTTAATTAAGTCGAGTAACTCGCGCAGGCTTACCGGTAAACGGTATTTACGTAGCGTGAAAAAAAACTGTACTAACATATTAGGGCCTGTTTATCTTTCGAGGTTAAATTTGCAGCAGTGTGTTTGGTATTTAGGCAAGGCAGAGCCTATGTAGTGTGGTTATTCCCCATAAATAGGCGATAACACAGCATAAATACCAAACACGCGCTGCCTGAAGGTTCGTCCTAGGGACGATTAACTCTTTGTTGCTCGGCTTTTACTTAGCCCACTAGGCTACAAACCTCGCGCCACGATTAAATCGTCCCTAGTTAGAACAAATTTTAATCCTGAAAGGTCAACAGGCCCTAGCGACGGCTCATAAACGCGAGCTTTTCGATTAGGCTTATGTCTTGCTCATTTTTAAGTAATGCGCCAAACATGGGCATTAAACCGCCTTTTTTAGCTTTATCGTGCAGTGCTTTTGCGTCTATGTCTTCTGCCATTAGCAATTTAAGCCAGTCGAGTAATTCGCTGGTGGAAGGTTTCTTTTTAAGGCCGTTAGCTTCGCGCAGGTTAAAAAACACTTCGAGTGCTTGGCGTACTAAATCCTGTTTAACGTTAGGGTAGTGCACGTCAATAATTTGCTGCATTTCGTCGCTGCTAGGAAAATCAATATAATGAAAAAAGCAGCGGCGTAAAAATGCGTCCGGCAATTCTTTTTCATTATTGGAAGTGATGATCACAATAGGGCGCTCTTTTGCGACAATGCGCTCGTTAGTTTCATAAACATGAAACTCCATTTTATCAAGCTCAAGTAGTAAGTCGTTTGGGAACTCTATGTCGGCTTTGTCTATTTCATCAATTAATAGTACTGGGCGTTTGCCGTTAAGCTCTGCATATGTAAACGCTTGCCAAAGCTTCCCTTTAACTATGTAGTTACTAATGTTGTGTACGCGCTCGTCACCTAATTGACTGTCGCGTAGGCGCGAAACCGCGTCGTACTCGTATAAACCTTGCTGCGCTTTAGTGGTCGATTTTATGTGCCACTGAATAAGCGTGGTATTTAAGCTTTTAGCTAACTCCTCAGCCAGCATGGTTTTACCTGTGCCTGGTTCGCCTTTAATTAAAAGTGGTTTTTCGAGCATAATAGCAGCATTTACAGCTTGTTTAAGCGCGCTACTCGCTATGTAATTGTCAGTTGAATTAAATTGCACGGTGTACCCTTGTCTGGTCTGAGCAGTAAGTTATTTTGTTATAATGCCATAGTTAAACGGCAGGTCCAAGGTAGGCGAAACGCTGTATGACCTCACCTTCTTTTTCAACAGTTTCTAAAAACATACTAAGTGGGCGCGCCCACATACCAAATTCACCATATAGTGCTTGATAAATCACAAGCTGCTCCTCGGTTTCGCTATGGGTGGCAACATGAACAACTTTGTATTGCGGCCCTTTATAGTGTTGGTATATGCCTGGTTTGAGTGAAAGTGGTTTTATTGCTGTAGTCATGTTTTGATCTCTTGTATAATTTGGCTTTGCACTTTTAATGCTAACTAATTTGCCGACACTATGAACTATATTTCTTTAGATGATTACAAAAAAGCGTGGGTTTTTCGCCACAAAGACATTCCTGTTTCAGACGAAGATGCTGCAAACATTAAACCAATGAGCCATGAACGCGCTGCTGTCCTTTGGACAACGATGGTGAGCCGTGAGTTTGATCACCCCGATTTTTTTGACGATACCGATTGGTGCGGACAAGATAAAAGCTTTAGCCAAGAAGTTAATTGGGAAGATGCGTGGGAAAATGGTGATGCGTTGCCACCAGAAGCTATTTTAACTTTTTTAGGCTGGGAAGCTAATACCACCGTTTATTTTTGTATGGCTCGCGATAATATTATTGAAACAACCTTTGATGTATTTAAACGCAATTGGCAAAACTTTATGTTTTTAGCTGATGGTAGTTTGTTAATTGGTAAAAAACGAAATACGGTTGTGCAATTTTTAGAGTCGGGTAATGCCAAGTTAGGTGAAAAACCTAGCGCTTAAATTAATACGCGGTGCTTAAAAAATGTTCGCTGTTGTGTTATAAAACATTTACCTGAATATTTTTGAGTACAGCTATTGGTCGCTAAAAATCAGTCACTTGGTGCTCAGCAGCAAGTAGAAATTTGGCAAACTGATGCACAAAAAGTGTTGTATGCACAGTTGTGTAATGCATTTTATCAGCGTGAGGTTCAGCGATTAGTTGCAGAACCTAATGCTGATAAGCTACGCCGCCAATTAAAAAGTTTACCTTATTACGTTGAGCGAGCAGCTACTTTAGTTGCTAATAGTCGCTCTCCTTTTACGCTTGATGCGCAAAACGGCACATGGCTTGAAAAGCAAAAACCTACACCACCCGATGTTAATGATCAGGCTAATGAACTTTTTTATCAAAAGTATGCCAAAGTTGGGCTAATAGTGCCGGTTTTACTCAAAGAGCACGACCAAACTCGTCTTAGAATAGACAGTATTGATCAAGTAAGCGACAATGAGCTGCATTGCAATGAGCTTGGTTGGTTTGACTTTTTTGGCAATGGGTTAGATCAAAAAAATGTGCAATTAATTAAGCCTAATAAAGTCAGCCTAGCAGCTGCGTGTTGTGGGCATCAGTGGCAATTTTCAAAGCGTTGTATACCGCGAGTTTTATCGCTACGAGAAATGCTATTAGCTGGCAATATAAACTGGCGTAATATAAAACGTCCTTTAGCCTAATTGTTTGGTTGTGGTAATTATAAATTTAAAATAAGGAGTGTTAAATGCGATATTTTCAGGCTGGCCTACTTTGCTTAGCACTGTTTGTGCAGTATAGATTATGGTTTGGTCACAATGGCGTACAAGACTACACACGACTAAAAAGTGCTGTAGCGTCGCATCAACAAACTAATGAAAAGCTTATTAAACGAAATAAAGTATTAACTGCTGATATTGAAGATTTAAAAGTTGGCAAAGAAGGTATTGAAGAGCGTGCACGTAACGAGCTAGGAATGATTAAACCGGACGAAACATTTATTCGTGTTTTACCGGGCAAACAATATGGCAAATAAACAGACCATTGCTGCAATTGTACCCGCAGCGGGTGTTGGCAGTAGAATGCAACACAATGCCCCTAAGCAATATATACAATTAGCCGGTAAAACCATTTTAGAACATACCTTAGCTAAACTTTCTCAATTACCTCAGTTAAACACTATTGTTGTTGCTGTTAGTGACAGCGACCCATATTTTGAAGCGCTTTCTTTTACTGATACACGTATTGTTCGTGCCCGTGGCGGTAAAGAGCGTGCTGATTCAGTTCTCAATAGTTTACTTTTTTTAGCACCTAATCCACCAACATGGGTATTGGTGCATGATGCTGCGCGCCCATTAGTTAATATTACTGATATAGAGCGATTAATTAATGAATGTATAAGTGTTGATGAGGGCGGTATTTTAGCTAGCAAAGTAAAAGACACTATAAAACGTGGTGACACTCATATAGATCAAACCGTGCCACGAGATGATTTATGGCAAGCACTTACCCCGCAATTATTTAAATATGACGAGCTTAAAAATGCACTGCAAAGCGCATTATCAAGTGGTGCAACTATTACTGATGAAGCAAGCGCAATAGAGTGGGCAGGTAAACCAGTAAAGCTTGTAGCAGGTCGCAGCGATAATATTAAAATAACCACGCCAGAGGATTTAGACTTGGCTGGGTTTTTATTACATAAACAACAAAACGAGAGTGCATTATGATACGAATTGGCCATGGTTTTGACGTACATAAATTTGGCGGCGAAGGTCCGTTAACTATTTGTGGTGAAAAAATAGATTATCCACAAGGCTTTTTAGCGCACTCAGATGGCGATGTCGCTATTCATGCATTATGTGATGCTATTTTAGGCTCGCTAGCTATGGGCGATATTGGTAAGCACTTTCCAGATACGGCAAGCGAGTATGAAAACATCGACAGTCGTATTTTACTTCGCCATGTTGTGAGCTTAGCTAAAGAGCAAGGTTATGTACTTGGTAATGGCGATGTAACTATTGTTGCTCAAGCACCAAAAATGCTGCCACACATTCAAGCTATGCGCGCTAATTTAGCCTGCGATTTAAATTGTGACCTTTCGCAAATTAACGTTAAAGCAACTACAACCGAAAAGCTAGGCTTTGAAGGGCGTAAAGAAGGTATTTCGAGCCATGCAGTGGTTATTATGAATAAAGAGCTTGCGAGTACAAAAAACGCATGAGCAATTTAAATTATTTATACGGTGCACCGCTTTCTAAAGCAGATTTTAAAACCACTGCCGAAGATTTTATGGTTGATGAAGACCTTGGTATAGAATTTACCGGCAGCGGCGAACACGTGTGTTTGCAGGTAGTTAAAAAGGGCGAAAACACGCAATATGTTGCAAAGCTAATTGCCCAGCGTGCAGGTGTTTCACCGCGAGACGTAAGTTACGCAGGCATGAAAGATCGCCACGGTGTTTGCTCGCAGTGGTTTAGCGTAAAAGTACCGATTAAAAAGCCTATCGATTTTAGCGATTTAAATAGTGAGAGTATTTTTATTGTGTCGCAACAGCGCCACGACCGTAAATTACGTACGGGTTGCCACAAAGGTAATAAATTTACTATTACGCTTCGTAACGTGACCGAGCCGCTTGATATTTTATGCCGTATTAACGCAGTACGCGCAGGTGTACCTAATTATTTTGGTGAGCAGCGTTTTGGACATGGCGGTCATAACTTAGTAATGGCTGAAAAAATGTTTGCCGGTGAGCGTATTCGCGATAAAAAGCTGCGCGGTATTATTATTTCAGCGGCGCGCTCGCATGTATTTAATCAAATAGTAAATTTACGTGTAGCCGAACATGGTTTAGCTAAAACGATGCACCGTGAAGTATTTATGCTTAGCGGCAGTAATGCATTTTTTGAAGATGCTATTAACGATGAAAACATAGAGCGATTAGCGTCTGGCGATATTATGATGTCGGCACCTATGGTTGGTAAAAGTGAAAAAGGTTTAACCGAACAAGAAAAAATATGGCTCGAACCTTATCAAACATGGTGTGATGGCTTAGGTGAACTAGGCCTTAAAAATGAGCGTAGAATGCTGCGTTTAATTCCTCAAAACTTAACGGTTGAGACCATAGATGAAACTAGTTTAAAACTGAGTTTTGGTTTGCCTAAAGGGTGCTTTGCAACCGCATTATTACGTGAGCTGGTGGATTATAAAGATGCTAGCCCTCGAGAGCGAAAAGAAAAGGATGATGGCATAAATGAAGATACTGTTAAGTAACGATGATGGCGTAAACGCTAAAGGTATTGCCGTTTTATACCAAGCATTGATACAAATTGCAGAAGTGACTTTGGTTGCGCCTGATCGTAATTGCAGTGGCGCAAGTAATTCTTTAACGTTAATGAACCCGCTGCGAGCTACAAAACTCGAAAATGGTTTTATGTCTGTTAATGGCACGCCTACAGATTGCGTACATTTAGGTGTAAATCAGTTGGTTGATGAAAAACCAGACCTAGTTGTTGCGGGTATTAATCATGGCGCTAATTTGGGCGATGATACACTTTATTCTGGCACCGTTGCCGCTGCGACTGAAGGACGCCATTTGGGCTTACCTGCAATTGCGGTATCACTTTGCTCACATAAAGGTGAGCACTTTGAAACAGCTGCAGCTGTTACGGTAAACATTATTAAAGGATTGGCTTCGCATCCGCTTCCTAAAGATCAAATCATAAATATTAATGTGCCCGATATTCCATTAAGTGAATTAAAAGGGGTGCAAGTAACACGTTTAGGCGCTCGTCATAAAGCCGAAACCATGACTAAGCAAACCGATCCGTGGGGTCGTGATATTTATTGGTATGGATCGCTAGGTACAGAAAGCGATGCAGGTGAGGGTACTGACTTTTATGCAATCAATAATGGTTATGCATCGGTTACCCCATTAAGCGTTGATATGACTGCTAAAGACAGTTTAAAAGCGGTGGGAGACTGGCTTGCCGATTTGGAGATAAATCGTGCTCGCTAATTATACCCGCAGTGCTAAAGCGTTATCTGATTTACTAAAGCGCGAAGGCGTTGAAGATACTCAAGTGCTCGGTGCTATTGCTGATATTCCGCGTCATGTTTTTGTAGACGATGTGCTAAAACACAAAGCTTATGAAAATACAGCTCTACCTATAGGGCAAGGACAAACCATTTCTCAACCTTATATTGTCGCCCGTATGACCGAGCTATTACGCCTTGCTGGTGTACGCGATAAAGTCCTTGAGATTGGTACTGGCTCTGGATATCAAACAGCGATATTAGCTAAAACTTTTTCTAAAGTTTATTCGGTGGAGCGTATTAAAGCACTCCAATGGCAGGCTAAGCGAAGGTTACAAAAACTCGATTTATACAATGTAGCCATGAAGCATGGTGATGGTTGGCAAGGCTGGCAATCACAAGCTCCATTTGATGGCATAATAGTGACTGCTGCGGCCTCTAAGCTTCCACAAGATTTACTTGCTCAGCTTGCTGATGGTGGCGTGCTATTAGCACCAATAGGCGAGATTGATCAAAAATTAATAATGGTTATTCGCAAAGGCGATAATTATAAAGAGCATATTATTGCACCAGTAAGGTTTGTACCATTGGTACCTGGTGATATTGAATAGGAATTCATTTTGAAGTTGTTTACTAAGTTATACGATATGGCCCTTGTATGGGCAAAACACCGTCATGCGGAGCGTTATTTAGCTGCAATGAGCTTTGCTGAGTCAGTTTTTTTTCCGATACCGCCCGATGTAATGCTGGCGCCTATGTCGCTTGCGCAACCTAAAAAAGCATGGCGTTTTGCCAGCTTTGCCACTGTAGCGTCTGTTGTTGGGGGGATAGTTGGTTATTTACTCGGCTTTTGGCTATTTGAACCTGTTGTAGAGCCGCTTATTGCACAAATGCATTGGCAGGAAAAGTTTGATATCGCATTAAATTGGTTTAAAGATTATGGTGTTTGGGTGGTGTTTTTAGCTGGTTTTTCACCGATCCCTTATAAAGTATTCACGATTGGTGCAGGCGTTTTACAAATGGCGTTTTTGCCTTTTTTAATAGCATCAGCTATTGGGCGTGGTGCACGGTTCTTTTTAGTTTCAGCCTTAATGAAATGGGGTGGAGCAAAAATGGAGAAAAAATTACGTCAGTATATTGAAATACTTGGCTGGGGATTAGTTGCATTAATTGTCGTTGCATACTTTTTATTGCGTTAAGCTTTATAAAAACAACTTTATTAACAAAAGGCGCTAAGTACGATGAATAAACAATTAAGGTGTTATGTTGCTTTATTTATTAGTATTTTTCTCTTTGCTTGCTCGTCTCGTCACGTTCCTGCACCTGTCAGTAGCCTAAATAATAATGTTAATGAGTTTAAACATAAAATTAACATAACAGGCAGCCATTATAAAGTGCAAAAAGGCGATACTTTATATTCAATTGCCTTTAGTGCGGGTCAAGATTTTAGACTTCTTGCAAAAAATAACGAAATACCAGTACCTTATACAATATTTCCAGGACAGAGTATATCTCTACTAGCCCAGACTAAAAAAATAAAAAGGGATGAAAAATATACGAATTCGAGTAAAAAGTCTATAAAAAATAAACAAAAAAATAACATAAAATTAAAGAAAGAGCTTGATCCTCCAAAAAAACGAGAGTATGTTCAGAAACAAGCCAGTAACAAAGTTAGTAATACAGAGCATTTGTCGAGCAGTAAGGTAAAGTGGTTTTGGCCTGCAAAGGGTAAAATTACTAAACGCTTTTCTAATAAGGAAAACGGGTACAAAGGCTTGCAGATTACTAATAAAAAAGGGGCTTCCGTCTTAGCCGCAGCACAAGGAACGGTGGTGTATGCGGGTAATGCTCTTCGTGGTTATGGTAGTTTAATAATATTGAAACATAATGATGATTACCTAAGTGCTTACGCACATAACTCGAAATTACTTGTTAAAGAAAAGCAGGAAGTTAAGGTAGGACAAAAAATAGCAGAAATAGGTAACTCTGAATCTTTGGTCACGGCACTTCGTTTTGAAATACGCTACCGAGGAAAAGCTGTTAATCCTGCTAAATACCTACCCTAGCTAGGAATCGATAATTGCTCGGGAGAGGGCCTATGGCTAGCGCAGCAAAACTTAATAAAAACATCATGAATGAAGATAAGTTCGATGATACCGCCATTGAAGAAGCTACACCGTTACTTGAAAAAGTAGATGACGAAGATATATTTGCCAAAGACGAAGTCACTAAAAATTTAGATGCGACCCAACTTTATCTTGGCGAAATTGGTTTTTCTCCATTATTAAGTGCAGAAGAAGAAGTGTTTTTTGCTCGTAAATCTCTAAAAGGTTGCGAAGCATCACGCAAACGAATGATTGAGAGCAACTTACGTTTAGTTGTTAAAATTGCACGACGTTACAACAATCGTGGACTCGCTCTACTTGATTTAATTGAAGAAGGTAACCTTGGTTTAATCCGTGCGGTTGAAAAGTTTGACCCAGAGCGCGGCTTTAGGTTTTCTACTTACGCCACATGGTGGATACGTCAGACAATTGAACGTGCCATTATGAATCAAACTCGTACCATTCGCTTACCTATTCATGTTGTTAAAGAGCTTAACGTTTATTTGCGAACAGCTCGTGAGCTGACTCAAAAACTCGATCATGAACCAACTGCTGAAGAAATTGCAGCTAGTCTAGACAGACCCGTTGAAGATGTGACAAAAATGCTGCGTCTTAACGAAAGAATAGCATCTGTTGACATGCCTATTGGTGGTGAAAACGACAGTGTACTGCTTGATATCATCCCAGATGAAAAGAGTGCGGGCCCTGAAGGCGAAGTGCAAAACAATGATATCAACAAACACATTGTAGATTGGTTAGGTGAGTTAAATCCTAAGCAGCGCGAAGTGTTAGCACGCCGATTTGGATTACTTGGCTATGAGCCATCAACACTTGAAGATGTAGGACGTGAAATCGGTTTAACTCGTGAGCGTGTAAGACAAATTCAAGTTGAAGCATTACGTCGTTTAAAAGACATTTTGCAGCAAGAAGGTTTAAGTACAGATAGCTTATTTAACCAGTTTTAATAACTGTGCAAATTACTTAATAGACTATGTGTGTTAAAAAGCCGAAGAATTTATTCTTCGGCTTTTTTTATGCTTAAATACCAACCTGCATAAATATTTGAACAATTTAACGAATTAAATAAATCCTATATATAAGTAGATTGGTATAAATAAAGCAAATTTAAAGCAGTGCTTTTAACTTATATAACAAATCGTGCGCTTGGCGTGGCGATAAATTATCAGGGTCGATAGCGCTTAACTGC
This sequence comes from Pseudoalteromonas sp. Z9A5, assembly GCF_011378875.1. Classification (NCBI taxonomy): domain Bacteria; kingdom Pseudomonadati; phylum Pseudomonadota; class Gammaproteobacteria; order Alteromonadales; family Pseudoalteromonadaceae; genus Pseudoalteromonas; species Pseudoalteromonas sp. Z9A5. Next base: position 48,054 of record NZ_WTLC01000014.1, on the reverse strand, counting down.
TCTTCTACTTCTGAAGGTGTACTTTGTGCAGCTTCGTTATTAAAAGTAAATGCTTGTTGTTCTGTATTTGGTGCAGTAACGCTTTGATGATTTTCGAGTAACTTAAGTTTTTGTTTCGCTTGTGCAATAACAGCTTTTGGCACACCCGCAAGAGCAGCTACCTGCAAGCCAAAGCTTTTACTTGCTGCGCCATCAAGTACTGTGTGCATAAAGGCGATTGTATCGTTATGTTCTATTGCATCAAGATGTACATTTACAAGACCAGTGGTTTGCTCTGCAAGCTCTGTTAACTCAAAGTAGTGTGTAGCAAACAATGTTTTAGCTGATATTTTTGACGCTAAATGATCGGCTGTTGCATATGCAAGCGAGAGCCCATCGTAGGTACTTGTACCGCGACCAATTTCATCCATTAATACCAAAGACTGCGCTGTGGCATTATTTAAAATAGTCGCTGTTTCGGTCATTTCTACCATGAAGGTTGAGCGACCTGATGCTAAATCATCGCTTGCACCTATACGTGTAAATATGCGATCAATATTACCTATTTTAGCGCTGTCTGCAGGTACGTAACTGCCAATGTGAGCCATTAATACAATAAGTGCTGTTTGGCGCATATAAGTTGATTTACCACCCATATTTGGACCCGTAATAATGAGCATTTTACGCTGGCTGTTTAACTCAACAGGGTTGGCAATAAACGGTTCTTTCATTACTTGTTCAACAACGGGGTGACGACCTTGCTTAATGCTTATATTGTCGTTATCGCACAGTTCTGGTTTTGCATAATTTAATGCAAATGCACGCTCAGCTAAATTGTTTAACACGTCTAAGTCAGCTAATGCTGCTGCCATCATTTGCAGCTGTTCAATATGTGGAGCAATAAATCTAAACAACTCTTCGTATAGTTGCTTTTCAAGTGCAAGTGCTTTTGATTGGCTGCCAAGTACTTTATCTTCGTGCTCTTTAAGCTCAGGAATAATATAACGTTCGTTATTTTTAAGCGTTTGGCGACGAATATAGTCGGCTGGCACTAAGTGGGCATTGGCGCGGCTTACTTCAATAAAAAAGCCATGTACGCGGTTATAACCAATTTTAAGCGTACTAATACCCGTGCGTTCGCGTTCACGTAACTCTAGTTGATCAAGTACATCGGTTGCACCTTTACTTAAATTACGCCATTCATCAAGCTCACTGTTGTAACCTGGGGCAATAACGCCACCGTCACGAATTAGTACTGGTGGATTTTCTATAACCGCACGTTCTAATAATTCTTGTAAATCAGGGAGCTCAGGCGAGTGCTTGATAATACCCGTAATACGAGGATCGTTAGCATCACCTAACAAAGTGTGTAGTGGCGCAAGTGCTTGTAATGCGCTGCGAAGGCGAGTTAAATCGCGCGGGCGAGCTGTGCATAAAGCTAGGCGTGCAATAACTCGCTCTACATCACCAATCTCTTTTAATGATTCGTGTAATTCACCGCACAGTTGTACATCTAAAATAGCGCTAATTGCATTTAAGCGTGAATTTAGCTCGTCTTTATTGCGTACAGGTGTATGAATACGGCGCTTAAGTAAACGAGAGCCCATAGGTGTTGCTGTTTTATCAAGCACTTGGGCAAGTGTGTTTTCAAAACCACCTGATAGATTAACGGTAAGTTCTAAATTTTTACGAGTAGCGGCATCTAAAATAACAGCGTGTTCGTTGTGCTCAAGTGTAATTGCACGAATATGTGGTAATGCAATACGTTGTGTATCTTTTACGTACTGCATTAGGCAACCTGCAGCAACAAGCGCACTATGGGCTTTATCAACACCAAAGCCAACTAAATCTTTAGTACCAAACTGCTCGCATAATAAGTGTTGCGCGGTGTCTAAATCGAACTCCCACTCAGGGCGGCGGCGAGCGCCTTTTATATGTTCAATTAGATGAAAATTTTCAAAGCTTTCGCTATACAGAAGTTCTGCTGGTGATAGGCGCTGAATAGTTGAGCTAAAGGCTTCGTCGGTGTTAACCTCTACAACGTTAAAGCGACCAGAGTTAATATCGAGGTACGCAATACCGTATAGACCTTTTTTACTTTGCCAAACGCTGGTAAGTAGATTGTCTTGTCGTTCTTGTAGCAAGGCTTCATCTGAAATAGTACCTGGCGTTACAATACGAACAACTTTACGATCGACAGGACCTTTACTAGTTGCAGGGTCACCAACTTGTTCACAAATAGCAACTGATTCACCCATTTGAACTAAGCGTGCTAAGTAGTTTTCTACCGCATGATAAGGCACGCCAGCCATAGGGATAGGATCGCCGCCAGCTTTACCGCGATGAGTTTGCGAAATATCGAGTAGTTGAGCGGCGCGTTTTGCGTCGTCAAAAAAGAGTTCGTAAAAATCGCCCATACGATAAAACAATAAAATATCGCGATGCTCTGATTTTATTTTTAGATACTGCTGCATCATAGGGGTTTGCTGTTTTATAGTGTGTGGTGCATAAAGATCAAACGACATGTATTTACCCAAAGGCTGAATATGGAATTACATCAAGAGATTAAAACACTTGCTGCGCAATTAGGCGCTATTTTAACGGATAAATGCTTATGGATCACTAGTGCTGAATCATGTACTGGTGGCGGAGTGAGTTATGCACTTACAGATACGCCCGGAAGCTCTGCTTATATTGACCGCGCATTTGTGACTTACAGTAACCAAGCAAAGCAAGACTTACTAAATGTAAGTGCCAGTACATTAGCGCAATTTGGTGCTGTGAGCGAGCAGACAGTACGTGAAATGGCACTAGGTGCAATTAAGGCAACAAACGCAAATATATCTATAGCTGTATCGGGTATTGCAGGACCTGGCGGGACAACTGAAGGTAAACCAGTGGGGCTTGTGTGGTTTGGCATACAAATTAATGACAAAGTACTGACCTATAAACAAATATTTACCGGCGACAGGGCTCAAGTAAGGCTGCAAGCTATTGTATTTGCATTAAAAAGTGTAATAAATGAGATAAAATAATAAAATTAGCTTGATACTGTAATTTCATACAGTATACTTGTTTGCATTAGCCGGATTTGGAGAACAAAATGAACGATAACAAACAAAAAGCGTTGGACGCAGCACTATCACAAATTGAACGTCAATTTGGTAAAGGCTCAATTATGAAATTGGGTGATAACAAAGCGTTAAACATTGAATCTGTATCTACAGGCTCATTAGGTATTGATATTGCTTTAGGCATAGGTGGTTTACCTATGGGACGTATTGTTGAAGTATACGGACCTGAGTCATCTGGTAAAACAACGCTTACTTTACAAGTTATCGCAGAAGCACAAAAAGAAGGCAAAACATGTGCCTTTATTGATGCTGAGCATGCTCTAGATCCAGTATATGCCCAAAAATTGGGTGTAAATATAGATGAATTATTTGTATCTCAACCAGATACAGGTGAGCAAGCACTAGAAATTTGTGACATGTTAGTACGCTCAAGCGCAGTAGATGTTGTTGTAATTGACTCGGTTGCTGCACTAACACCAAAAGCTGAAATTGAAGGCGACATGGGCGACTCGCACATGGGCTTACAAGCACGTTTAATGTCGCAAGCATTACGTAAGCTTACTGGTAACATTAAACGCTCTAACACGTTATGTATTTTCATTAACCAAATCCGTATGAAAATTGGTGTTATGTTTGGTAACCCAGAAACAACAACGGGTGGTAATGCACTTAAGTTTTACGCATCGGTACGTATTGATATTCGTCGTATTGGTTCTGTTAAAGAAGGCGATGAAGTTGTTGGTAACGAAACTCGCGTTAAAATTGTTAAAAACAAAGTAGCGCCGCCGTTTAAACAAGCTGAATTTATCATCATGTATGGTGAAGGTATTTCTAAGCAAGGCGAGCTAATTGACCTAGGCGTTAAGCATAAAATTGTTGAAAAAGCAGGTGCTTGGTATAGCTACTGTGGCAACAAGGTTGGCCAAGGTAAATCTAACTCAATTAAGTTTTTGAAAGAAAACCCAGAAATTGCAGATGAGATTGAAGGCAAGTTACGCGAAATGCTTTTATTAAAAGCAACTATTGAACCAGATGATGGTGAAGATAAGTTGGGCGATGACGCTGATCTTTAACAGCCTCAAAATGAGTTTTTAAGCTTGATTTGACCCGAGCTTTAAAAAGCGTTAATCAGTAATGATTAGCGTTTTTTTGTTATTAAAAACTTAAAGCTGATAAAAATAAAAACGACACATTAAAAATGTGTCGTTTTTTAATTTAACCTATAAAAATCTACGGTTACATCGCGCATGAGTAGGCACTGTATTAGTAATTACTATACTAAATGAAGAGCAGAGCGATCATACGCTATACGTTTTAATCAGATAAAAGCATTCTTTAGGGCGTGTTGATCTTTGTGGATTAAAATTTGTTCAATCTAGGGGCGGTTAAATCGCGGCGTGAGATTTGTAACCTAGTGGACTAAGTAAAAATCGAGCAAAGCTTCCGCGTCCTGCTCACGCCCCTTACCTACATCCATGTAGGCAACAAAGAGTTAATCGTCCCTAGAAAGAACCCAAATGGCAGCGCATGTTTGATATTTATGCTGCGTTATCGGCTATTTATGAGGAATAACCACACTATATAGGCTCTGCCTTGCCTAAAAACCAAACATGTTGCTGCAAATTTAACCACCAAAGATAAACACGCCCTAATAGTTAAAGAATGCGACCTAATTAAAATAGAACTTTAAAAGCGATAAGTTAAGCTAACTTTACCGCTAATAGGAGAGCCATAAAAACCAACATTGGCTAAGCTAGTAATATGTTTTTCATCTGTAATGTTATCAATGTTAGCTTGAATTGATAAGTCTTCGCTAGCATCCCATCGAGCAAATGCGTTCATAAGTAAATAAGAATCCTGCTTAACATTGCTGGCTATATTTTCTGTTTTTGATTGCCATTTACCGGCTAAACCAAACTGAAACTCAGGTAGCTGAGGCAGCGTATAATCTAATGAAAAATTAACAACATTTTCAGGTTCCCATTCATGAGAACTGTCGCCTGCGTCATCATTTATATCTAAGTATGTATATGCAAATACAGCATTTAGATCATCAGTTATGTGTCCGGTTAATTCTAATTCAAAGCCTTGGGTATCTTGATCAGCTCCTTTATAGTAAGTAAATCCAGATGCGTTTAGCCCTGCATAAGTTGCAATATTATCTTGTTTTGCACTAAATACGGCAAAGGTTGCAAGTAGTTGATCATCAAACCATTGAGTTTTCACTCCAACTTCGTAATTAACACCTTTACTTGGATCTAAAAATTTACCATCGTAATCGTATTGCTCTTGTGGCTGATAAATATCGGAATAGCTTACATATACATTAACATCATCATTAATTGCATACGTTGTTGCAAGGTAAGGGCTTACCTCACTTTCATCATTATCTATATCAACGCCTTGGCTAAAGCCTGTGCGCTCATAATCGATAGCGTTAAATCCCGCAATAACAAATAAGTCACTTGTTAGGTTTAATTTAGTAGAACCAAAAAAACGCTTCAAAGTAACATCAATATCAGCATACTTAGTTCGTTCACCCCAAATAGGCTCAGCAATCGCATCTAATGCGTATGGAAAAGCAGGCGCTAAACCATAAGCTTCATTTGTTGCTGCATCGTAAGAGTTAGTAAAAGAGTAAGATGTACTTTGTGAAATACTACCACCAAGCATTAACTCATGCTCTTGGCCAAACAAGCTGTACTCACCTTTAGCTGTTATATCAAATAAATCAGCTGAGAATTCTGTATCATATCGTCCAGGAATACTGACTAAACCTAAATTAGTTTCACTATCAAACATTCCATAAGCGTCATAAAGGTAAAGTAATTTACTTTGATCTTCTGAGTCTTGGTAATTATAAGTTGTTTTAATTTCCCAGTTATTATCGAATACATAAGTATATTCAATAAAAGCTGTGGTATTAAGAGTATCCCATTTAGTCCACTCTTGGGTTGTACTTGTACTTACATCCCATTCTGCTTGTGTGCCATCGGCATATGAAAGTGGTAATCCTCCCCACATGGTTCCATCTGTATTCGCATCTTGATGTGAAGCACCAAATGAAAGTGTTGAATTACCAGTAAGTTGTCCATCAACTACAGCAGAGAAGTAAGTACGATCGTTTTCTAAACCATCAAGGTATGAATCAGAACCTTCTGCAGCACCAACAACACGTGCAGCCCAACTACCAGAATCTGTTAACAAAAATGAATAATCAGCTTGTAAGCGCTTTAAACCATAAGTACCTACAGAAATACCTACTTCACCTTCATTCTCATTTGTTGGGCGTTTTCGAACATAATTAATAGTACCAGCTGCATTACCAACGCCTGTTAATTGCCCATTTGCACCACGAATAACTTCTATTTTTTCATAACCGTAGCTTTCCATAGCACCAGTAACAAGACCCCAGTTATTAGGTAGACCAACACCATCAACTTGAGTACTTTTAATATCAAAACCACGAGACGTGTATCGTGTGCGGTTAGTTTCACCTTGTTCTACAGTAATACCCGTGGCCATTTTCAATGCGTCATTAATACTATTTGCTGCAAAGTTTTGAAGTTGCTCTGCGCCAATTACACTAATAGATTGTGGTGTTTCGTTAAGCTCCATAGTTAAACCGGTAGCACCTTGGCTAACTCGATCTTGACGTACACCTACTATTAATATTTCTTCCATTTGTTCATTGTTATTTTCAACTATATTTTTAGTTGATGTTTCTTGTGCTTGAGCTGAAAAACCCATGGCTAAAACTAATGAAGAAAGTGCAAAAGTGCGATTGAGTTTCATGTTTTCCCTTAATTAATATTTAATATTATTTGAGTTTATTTAAATAATAGCCATATTCTACTATTTAGAATTAACAAACTCAAACAAAAACTATTATCATTTACAAGCGTATTTGCATCTAGCTAATGGGGATAGAATAATCTGTTAATAGTATTATTCGATATTGTTTATAAAGTGGGCTATGGGTTGCTGGGCTTTATTTGAATTTTTTATGGTGTTGGCGATGCATTACTATTTTTAATTTTCTTTTAATTTTTCTGTAAATAGACAATTAGACAAGATTAGAGACTTAGATTAAATAAGTATAAAATTTTAGGGTACGGTAAGATTTTTCAATAGACTTGAATGAAGTGTATAACTCAATTTAAATTGTATTTATTTGCAATTTAGCTTTATCGCTATTACTCATAATCATGCTGTTTTATAGGATTTTAGCGACGTACAATAAATTTATAGGTATAAAATTAAGATCTTTATTAAGCGAATAGAAAAATTTAAATAGAGTTATAAAAAAAGCGACCGAGGTCGCTTAAGGAAGTAATTAGATTTTTAGCTAATTAAAAAGAGTATTTAACAGAGAATTGTAAACGGTCTAAGTCGCCATCAACGCCACTTTCAGTTTCACGCTCAGCATGTTTTAGTTCAGCGCCAAACGTTAAACGTTTAACTGGAGAATATAAAATGTTGGCACTGTAGCTTTGGCTCGATTCAGTCGGATCGCCAGAAATTGAAAGTAAATCAGTGTTGTTGTCAGCAGAGAAGAACGAGTATAGGAACGTTGAGCGCCATTTACTTGTCCATTTATGTTGGTAAGCGACAAAACCAGATGTAGAGTCGATTGCATCTAAGTCATCGCCATTAAGTACCGCACCATGTGCCACATTTAAACCTACGTAACGACCTAAGCCTTTACCTTGGGTAAGCATAAATTTAATGTTGTCTTCGCCAACGTTTACTTTACCTGATGCACTCACACCGAACGATGTTTCGTCAGCATCAATTCCGCCTACTTTATAAGTAAGTTGACGAGCTAGTGCTGCAACAACAATGTTACCCCAATCAGCTTTATGTGTGTAACGTGCTGTAAAATCAGGTAGTGATGCATCATCAGTCGCAACACGTGTTCCGCCAGCAGTCGTTATTGTGCTTTCTGGGTTTTCTAATGAGAAAGACCATGCGCCTGTAGTATATTTAATTTGAGATTGGCGAATAAATACAGTGCCTTCAGCTGGACCTACAAAATCAAGTGTTTCAGCAAGCGCACCTACATTTTGAAAATTTGACCATGTTTGACCAAATAACCAGCCATCGTATGTTACATAGGCGTGGCGAATACGCGGTGCATATGAATTTGAAACACGTTCGTTACCGCCTGCAGCAGAAGCTAAAAAATCAATCTCAATTTTAGTATTAACGGTTTTACCATTATCCATTACTGTGGCTGTACCAAAGTTAAAGCGAGATTCACGTGCATGCATATCAAATACAGCATCAGAGCTGTTATCGTCGCCAACAGTTAGTGTGCTTGGCACATAAAAATCACGACCTACGTTTGAACCATCAGGAGCACCTGCTGAATAATCACTCCACATAGAGTCGAGTTTAATATATCCACCGTAAGTGAATTCTGTATCACCAATTTTAGCTGCTGTGGCTGCATATGCTGTGCTTGAAAGAGCACAAATAACAGCGCTTGCTGCAAGTGTTTTTAACGGGGTAAATTTCATTGTGGTGTCCTTTATTTAGGCTACTTGTTGTTTGTTACTTTTTTATTCGTATATTTGTGTTGCTTGCTACGAGCATTATTTACGAATAAATAGAAGCTTACTGATTTTTATTGCTCAATATACATTTTGTTTTCATTAGTTAAATAAAATAATTAGATTTACTAATATAAAATAATTAACTTATGCAGTAGGAATACTGTTAAATATGTATGATATTTACTCAATTACCTATTGGTCTATAAGACTAAGGTTTAGGTATAGAGTAGTTAGTGTTCACTTATATTTAACGCCTTGTATTTTTTATGTAAAACTATTGAGCGCAGAGGGATTATAAACTACAAAATGGTAATTTGAAGGGGTGTACAACTAAGGTCTAATACTTAATAAATCACTGCTGAGTAATCCTTGATAGGAGCCTAAGGCAAGTAATTTAAATGGAGACTAAGATGTCACAAAGTATCTATCCTGTTCCTGCGCACATTAAAGACGCAACACTCGTTGATAAAAATAAATACAATACGATGTACCAACAATCAATTAATGACCCTGAAAGTTTTTGGGGTGAGCATGGTAAACGTCTAGATTGGTCTACACCATATTCAATTGTTAAAAACACGTCATTTGACAAAGGTCACATCAGCATTAAATGGTTTGAGGATGGCTATCTTAATGCATCGTACAATTGTATTGACCGTCATTTAAAAACGAAGGCAGATAAAACAGCGCTTATTTGGGAAGGTGATGATCCATCTCAAAGTGAAAACATTACTTATCAGCAATTGCATGATGAAGTAGCTAAGTTTGCTAACGGCTTAAAAAAATTAGGTGTTAAAAAAGGGGATCGCGTCGCTATTTATATGCCAATGACCCCACAAGCCATTTATGCAATGCAAGCATGTGCACGTATTGGTGCTATTCATTCTGTTGTATTTGGTGGTTTTTCACCTTCAGCTATTGCCGATCGGATTAGAGATTCGGGTGCTAAGGTTGTTATTACTTCAGATGAAGGGCGCAGAGCAGGTAATTGCGTTCCATTAAAAGCAAATGTTGATGAAGCTGTATTACAAGATTCGGTAACAACTATTGAGCACGTTATTGTACATCAGTTAACGGGTGGCGAAGTTGATTGGCATGATCACGATATTTGGTGGCATGATTTAGTTGCTGATTTACCAGCGCAATGTGAACCAGAACCAATGAATGCCGAAGACCCACTGTTTATTTTATATACGTCAGGCTCTACAGGTCAGCCAAAAGGTGTTGTACACACAACTGGCGGTTATTTAGTTTACGCTTCGATGACTCATGAATACGTATTTGATTTAAAAGATGATGACGTATATTGGTGTAGTGCCGATGTAGGTTGGATCACGGGTCATAGTTATATTGCATACGGACCACTGGTTAATGGTTGTACACAAGTTGTATTTGAAGGTGTACCAACATATCCAACCGCAGGTCGAATGGGTGAAATAGTTGATAAACATGGCGTTACTATTTTATATACAGCTCCTACTGCAATACGCGCACTGATGGCTAAAGGCGATGAGCCTATTGCATCATCTAATCGCGATAGTTTACGTATTTTAGGTTCAGTAGGTGAACCAATTAATCCAGAAGCTTGGACGTGGTATTACGAAAGTATTGGTAAATCGAACTGTCCGATTGTTGATACGTGGTGGCAAACAGAAACTGGTGGCATAATGATTACGCCTTTACCTGGTGCAACTGATACCAAACCAGGTTCTGCAACGCATCCATTTTTTGGTATTGCTCCAGCATTATATGACGCAGAAGGTACTACTCTTGAAGGCGCAGTAGATGGTAACTTAGTTATTTTAGATAGCTGGCCATCGCAAGCTCGTACGGTTTATAACGATCATGACCGTTTTGAACAAACTTACTTTAGTGCGTACCCAGGTGTGTATTTTACGGGTGATGGTTGTCGTCGTGACGAAGATGGTTATTACTGGATCACAGGGCGCGTTGATGACGTACTAAACGTATCAGGACACCGATTAGGTACTGCTGAAATAGAAAGTGCACTCGTGTCGCATGAAGCTGTTGCTGAGGCTGCTGTAGTGGGTTACCCACACGATATTAAAGGTCAGGGCATTTATGTTTATATTACGCCAAATGAAGGTGTAACAGTAAGCGATGAGCTAACTAAAGAAGTACGTAATTGGGTACGTAAGCAATTAAGCCCAATCGCATCTCCAGACATGATTCAATGGTCACCAGGACTGCCTAAAACGCGTTCAGGTAAGATTATGCGTCGTATTTTACGTAAGATTGCAGCAAATGAGCACCAACAGTTAGGTGATACGTCAACGCTTGCTGACCCGTCGGTCGTTGATGAACTTATTGATAATCGATTAAATCGTTAAATTCGCGTTAAAAGCTTGATTATAAGTTGATTCTAAACGTAGTATATCGGCTGTTGCTTAGGAATAAGTACCAGCCGAATTTTTTAGGAGTAAACCATGAGTCAGTTTTTGATAGCGGACGACCATCCGTTATTTCGTGAAGCACTAAAGGGCGCATTGAGCGTAAAGTTTGAAGGTTTAGAGGTTTTTGAATCATCAGATTTTGACAGCACATTGCAGGTGCTAAGCGAGCAAGAAGATCTTGATATTTTACTGCTAGACCTCCACATGCCCGGTAATGGTGATTTGTATGGTCTTATTCGTATCCGCGAAGAATATCCAAGTTTACCAATTGCCGTCGTTTCGGGCAGCGAAGATGCTAATATTGTATCTAAAGTAATGGGTTATGGGGCTATGGGTTTTATTCCTAAGTCATCTTCATCCGATGATATAGCCAATGCTATTAACCAAATACTTGAAGGCGATACTTGGCTACCTGTAGAATTAAAAAATAAAGTAGCTGAAATTGAAAGTGAAGACAGAGAAATTGCAGCGCAAGTTGCCTCTCTTACGCCTCAGCAGTATCGTGTTTTACAGTATTTACACGAAGGCTTACTCAATAAACAGATAGCGTATGAATTACACATTTCAGAAGCGACTATAAAAGCACATATTACCGCTATTTTTAGAAAACTGGGTGTATACAACCGCACGCAAGCTGTACTTATTGCCGCTAAATTAAAATTAGAACCTATCGAGCAAACGTAAGCTAAATTTAAGCATTAAAAAAGAGGCAGAAGCCTCTTTTTTAATGCTTAAATTTAATGTGTAATGCTCAGCTAAACATAAATATTTAACTAAAGACGACTGTTTTATTACCATTAATAAACAGTTTGTGTTCTGAAGCAAGTTGCAACGCCTTACAAAATACTGTTTTTTCTACGTCTTTACCCATCTTAGCCATCATTTCGGCAGTATTTGCATGCGTAACGTTGGTTACATCTTGCAAAATAATAGGTCCTTGATCAAGTTCATTATTAACAAAGTGAGCGGTAGCGCCAATAATTTTTACGCCGCGTTCAAATGCTTGATGATAAGGCTTAGCTCCAATGAATGCAGGTAAAAATGAGTGGTGAATATTAATTATTTTACCTTCAAAGCGACCCACAAATTCAGGGCTTAAAATACGCATGTATTTAGCTAAACCAATAATGTCGGGGTTATAACTGGCAATTAAATCACCTACTTTTTGATCGTGCTCGCTGCGAGTGAGTCCTTCGTGCGATACAACATGAAACGGCACATCAAACCCTTTGGCTAAAGGCTCTAAATCAGCATAGTTAGCAATTACAGCTAACACTTCAATATTAAGAGTTTGTTCAAATTGCTTTAACAGCATACCACCTAAACAATGTGCTTCTTTAGTTGCAAGTAAAACCACTTTAGTTTTTGCGCCGCAATGTAGTGCAAGTTTAGCGCCTTGTGGTAACGATGCGCGTAGTTGATCTAAAAAGTCGCTTTGTGGCTTACCTGTAAGCTCTGTACGCATAAAAAATCGCTGTGCGTCTTTATCTACAAACTCATTGTTACGCGTAATGTTTAAATTGTTTTTATGACAAAGCCCTGTGATTTTAGCTATTAAGCCTACATCATCAGCACATTGGGTGGTTAGTATATAGCTCATTGTCCTCATTCTTACCCGATGGTTAATGCTTCATTATTTGTGTTTTGGCACATAAAGCAAGGGCTTTGTGGACTAATTCAATATTAATCATGTTGTTGAGTATAAAAGAGGTAATAAAGTTAAAAGGTATTGAATAGAGGTTAATAAAGGATAAAAAAATGCCACCTAATTTAACAAGGTGGCATTTATAAGAAGGTTAATTAAGCCTTAGGCTCAGAAGATAAGTTTTCTTCTTGTCTTAAATATCCGGCAGCTTCTTCGTCATCTTTAGCTATAGCTTGCTGAGAAGGCATAGCGCGCGTTTGCTGGTTTAATTGATGTATTTGTGACGCATTACCTAAATCACGCTCACTGGTGATTGAGGCAATAGATTCGCGGTCTTTCAAAAATGCGATAACATCTTTTTTGATTGCTTGTAATTGACCTTCGTCTTTATGCATTTCCATTATATGGCGAGGGTGCTCAAGGTTTTTCATACCAGTAGCGGCAAAAGTAGTTGAGATAACACGAGAAACGATAATCCAAGGCGTTATGCTACTACGTACTAAGGTGTTTTCTGAGCGGGTGCTATCGTGAATACCAGTACCGGTTGATATTTTAGACTCAGTAAAGGTACCTTCGCATTTAAAGTACACTAGCAGTGATTCAAATTGCATTTCGGCAAAAAACAAGTGGGCAGTGTTCGTAAGTAATTGCGCAAATGCTTTGATAAGTATGCCTACTAGTAATAAGTGAAAGCTTGTCATTAATAGGTCACTAAATTGGACAATATGTTGGTTACTAAATGCTTGTTTAAAGCTATTAATATTTGCAGCATCCATATAATGATAAACATTAATAAGCGAATATGCTAAAAGCACAGTAAAAGTTAGCACTATTATATGAAGTAAGTTACCACTTACTAAAGCAAGTAATCTGGCAAACGTGAAGTTTTTACCTAAATCCATAGAGTGCAGTTTAGGTTGAATTTCTTGGATCATTTCACCTTTAAAACCACCTTTACCTTCAATTTGCTCTTGTAATTTAGGGTCCAACTCTCGATAAACTCTGTTTGGCACTTCTTTGTAGCGACGATTAGCCATTACTAAGTTATCAAGGTTTATAAAAATTTCGTCAGGATGAACAGACTCTTGCCAGTTTTCACGTAGCTCTGATACTTCAGCTGAAGGGGTAACTGAATTTAAACGCGCTTTAATCATAATAAAAGCAAGAGCGCAGCTTAAAGTTGCTAATACAATAATTGCAATTAAGTATATTCCAGCATGAAGACTAGGCAACTGCTCAAGCCAACTATCAACTTCTTGCTTACTAATACGTTGCTCTTTCATTAACCAAGACATAGAAAGACCAATCGCAATTGGTAAAATAAAAGACAAAGAAATAATTTTAGCAAGTGCGCCTGTACCAAGTGCTTCAATGTTTTTTTCAGCATTTCGGGAAATAGGTTTACCAGTAGAGCGCCACGAAAAAAGCACGTAAAACATTAATATACCGCTGTAAACAGGAAATGCTAATTCGCCAGCTTCACCGGTAAAACCAGATAAAGATACAAATGCAACAAGCCCATAAGCAATAAGTGCAACCAATGTACTTACCCATGAGCCAAATAAACGCTGAGCAACATTACGAATAGGGTAAGGTAAAAATAATAACTTAGGGATTAAGCTATGAAGTAAGCGTGATAAAAAGCCATTAGGTTCTTTAAATGTACTATTTTTGCGACCAACCAGCATTTCTTCGAGCGATTGTGCTGTATAAGCGACTTCTTTTTCTTCTTCTTTGGCTGTCGATATTTGTGATTTACTGAAATTATAAGCGAGAGAAGTAGGGTGATTCCTGCCTACAAAATATTTAAGAGTTGCATAAATACCAGCAGATAGAGAGCGAATACCAAATGCTAAAATAAGCATGCCAAAAACCATTAAAATCCAACCAGCGGTTGTATCTTCTTTCACAGAGCCAGCAGCAATAACAAGTATGCTAATACCCACAATAGACTCAATAAGCCCTCTTAGTGCAGTTACTTTACCTTCAAGTTTGAAGGGGTTTTTTAGTCCAAGATCAATCGAACCATAATCAAAAGCCATTGAATGCTCCTTTTTAAACAGCATGCCCATTTAAGGGGAATATGAGCGTATTTATAATAACCAATACACGGAAGTATTTTTATTTTTTTGCTCAACTTTTGATTATATATCAATAAAGTCGTTCAGTTTAAGGTTATTTTAAGGTGATACATTCTACGTTGTGAAATGTACTTTTTAATACAGGGGAGAGAGATGGAGTTAATTTATGTTGATGATAGTTTACCTGGGATTACCCGAAGACAAAAAAATAAGCATTGGCAGTACTTCGATCCTATCGGAAAAGAGCTCAAAAATAAGGAGATTATTGAACGCTTAAATGGGCTCGCATTTCCACCCGCTTATAAAAGTGTATGGTTCTGCCCTGAAGAAAATGGCCATATTTTAGCAACCGGTTACGATAGTAAAGGGCGAAAGCAATACCGGTATCATCCGTTATTTACACAGCAACAAGATGCTAAAAAGTATGAAGCGTGTAGTGTGTTTGGATATAAACTGCCATTACTTAGATCTCAACTAAATGAGGCACTCCAAGGTGATGAGCTTGATTATGAATGTACTTTAGCTGCTGTTGTTAGGTTAATGGATTTAGGTGCACTACGAGTGGGCAATGAACGTAACGTGAAACAAAATAAAACTTTTGGAGCCACAACTCTAAGAGCAAGGCACGCAAAGTTAACCGGTAAAAATATTAGATTAAAATATCGTGCAAAATCAGGTAAAGAAAGGGAAGTAAATATTACAGATAAAGTACTGAGTAGTGTTATTAAAGAGCTGCAAGACTTACCTGGGCAACACTTATTTCAATATATAGAAGAGGGTGAACGTTCTAATGTTACTTCTACTGAGATAAATCAATACATTCAAAATATAATGGGGAATGAGTTTAGTGCAAAACATTTTAGAACATGGCGCGCAAGTGTCGTTGCTTTTAAAGAGATATATGAAGCTAAAGGCGGTATTACATTAAAAGCAATGCTTGATGAGGTGTCATCAAGACTTGGTAATACGCCAACAATTGCTCGAAACTCTTATATTCATCCAGACGTTATTGAGCTTTGTAAGAAAAATGAATTAGAACAAACTCATTGGCGCGAAAATTTTAAATTACCTCGTAAAACAAAATACCTCAGTCGATTTGAACGTGGGTTACTAGATTTTCTAGCTTAATGATAAAGGCTGCAAAGTGCAGCCTTTACAATATGTTATTGCAACATAAAGGTTTCGTATTCTAAGCTTTCAAATTGTCTCGATAGCCAAAACAAACCAATTACTGAGCTTACAATGGTCGCCAAAGCAAAACCATATCCATAAAACTGTGGTCCAAGAGCAACCGATATATAGGTAAGTACAACATTAACGACTAAAAATATGCCCGCTAATACTAATACCGTAAAACGTTTATCGAGGTAAAATAAAATATTTAAAATAGATAAAAATATTACTTGCACGCCTACACCAACAACGTCAATAAATAGAAGCGTTTTATAGTTTGGGTCAATTCCGATAAAGGTGAGTATTTGCTCTCCCCACAATAATAAACAAGCGACGGTAATACCCTGAATTTTAAAAATATCGTATATGCCGCCACGAGCAGTTTGAATCATATTGTCTTTTAAAAGGTAAATTTCTTCGAGTGATGAGCCGCCGCGTATTGCTGTGTAAAAACGGTCGTATTGCTCAACAAAATCGGTTTCCATTTTCACTAAAAATACAGCCATGCCAGGGATAATAGACAGATAGGCTAAAAATATTGGTAAGTCGTAAATAGGACTTGCTCTAAGTGTGCCAATAATTTGAATAGATGTACTTGGTGAGTACCAAAAAATAATTTTATCAGCCCACACACCAATGTTATAAAATAACCCACAGAAAAATAGGCTGTAATACACGTTTTTATTATGTAAAAAATCAAAGCTTATAAGTTTTTCGCCTGGGTAGCGCCTAATAATCATAAATAAAAAGCTAAAAAAGAGTAGTGCTTCACCGGCAAAAAAAGCAAAAAATAACCCGTCCAATTGCCAGTCTCTGAGTAGGTAAGCCAGTAATACCATAAAAGCGTATCCGCTTAACATGGTAATTAAAATTAACCTATACTCTTTCATTCCAGATAAAAATATTGCACCAAGCCATTGATTACATAAGCTAATAAAGGCACCTAAAATAATTATTTTAGTAACTACCGGTATTGGTAAAAATGGCCAAACAGCTAAGCCAACAAGTAGCGCACCTATGGTGGTAATTAGTTGAGCGCCAAGTAAGTTTGGCAGAACTTTGGCTTCTTCTTTTTTAAAAAATAAATCAGCAATAAAGCGGGTGAGCATTAATTGCAAACCACCGGTTAAAATAAGTGATGCTGCCATCATGTAGGTAACAAGCGTTAAAAATTGAATGATCAGTACTTTTGGCAGCACTACGCCTAAACTTAAAATACCAATAAGCATTAAAGCGACTATAGATAATAACCAAGGACCAGAACCTATTAATCCTGCATAACCATATGCTTCAAATACTGAAAGCAGGGTATTCTTTTTGAGAATTTTACGTATCTCAAAACCTATTCCGGCCATGACATTGTATCCTTATAAAGAGTGTCGTATCGTGTAAACATATGACTCTCATCATAAAATGTTTGTACGCGTTTAAGACCGCTTGCCTGGTATTCACGCCATTTTTCATTGTCCATCAGCATATTTGATATTTGTAATGCTGTTTCGCTAGATGAGGCTATTGATACAACTTCACCGGCTTTACCCAATGCTTTATCTTCATCGGTGGAGCCTTCTATTATTTCTCGACATGAGCCCACATCACTTGCAAGCACAGGAACGCCTGCAGCCATTGCTTCTAGCAGTACTAAGGGTTGAGCTTCAGAAATAGACGTTAGTGCAACCAGACCCAACTTAGGGAGTACTTTAGTTATATCTTGCATGCCTAAAAACTTGACGTTATTTTCTAAATCTAAACTGCCTACTAGTAATTGGCATTCTTTATAATATTGCGGGTCTTCTTCATAAGGACCTATAATCCAGCCTTCTATGTTTGGCATATTAGACTGTACTTCTTTAATTGCACGTATGAAGGTTTTTATATCTTTTATAGGCACTACGCGACCAATTAATCCCACTGTTTGCGGAATTTCGTCTGAGCGCTGTGCAAGTGCATCTGTAAAGCGAGACGTTTTAATACCATTGGGAACAACAAATGCTTTCTCTGGTGTAGCACCATCTGTAATTTGTCGTTGTCGGTTTCCGTCGTATAAAGAAATTATTTTATCGGCTTCTTGATAAGTTGTTCGACCAATTTGTTCAAAAAAGCTGATCCACATACGGCGTATAAAGCCCATTTCGGTATTTAAATTTTTACCCAAACGCTGTTCAGAGTCTTTAATCCAACTAGCTTGAATAAGATCTATTTTACGCTCTTTGGTATAAATTCCATGTTCGGTTAATAAAAACGGGGTATTACTTATTACACTAGCACCTGCGCCTAAAAGCCCTGCATAGCCAGTTGATATTGAGTGAATAAGTTTAACACTTGGTAAGCCGCGAGCAATTTCGGCTATTTTAAATAGTGGTTTATACAAGTTGCGATATGACCAGAAAAAGTCGATAAACGATGATTCATCACAATAAGTTAAGTAATACTTTGAAAGCACTTGCCATGATGACTCACTATACAAAAAGTCAGCTTCGTTTATACCTTCTTTTTTAGCAAGGTTTTCAAAGGCAAACTTAAGGAGCTCTGTTGGAATTGGATCTTTACAATCACGAAAATAGTTTTGTAATTGCTGCCAAAATTCAAAGAGTTCTTTTTTATATTTAATACCATGCTTGGCTTTTATTTCGGAGGTATCGTTTTCAACCAAATAATGAACATGTAGTTTTGTTACGTTTTTAGGTAAAGTATATTGAATTTCACCATAATGCTCTGATGCACCACCTAAAAAGATAAGCTCAAAAGTATAATGAGGTAAACCTTCAATAATTTGATGAACCCAGCTCGACACTCCGCCACGTACATAAGGGTAGGTGCCCTCTAAAACCAGTAATATATCGGCGCTTGTTTTAGGCATTCCAATACTCCTGTAAATGACGTAATTCGCTCCCTTTAGCTTGCTCAGGAAGTTCTTCTAAATAACGCTTACAGTCATCTAGTTTGTTCATACAAAAAGCAACTTCGGCTTTATATGGTAAAACATGGCGACGTGCCATACCAAGCTCGGTTGCTTTTGTTAAATGCTCAAGCGCTTGCTCATATTTACCTAGTGATAAACAAAGGCGACCTAAAAAAACAAAGGTAGCTGGCTTTTTTACATACTTAATGCTTTCAAGCGATAATGCTTCGGCTTTTTCTAGTACGTATGTACGTAGAGCACCTTGTGCTAACCCTAAATAACTTAATTCCCAATACAGTTCAGCAAGTTGTTGTTGTAAATTACTTAATTTTGGCTGTTGTGTAATTATGGCTATTTCTTGTTGGTATAAGCCTATTTTTTCATTCAGCTTGGTTTCTTTGCCATCAAGTGTTGAGTAGGCCAATAAACGAATATCATCTTCTAAGTCTTTAAGAGCGAGCTTTAAAATAGGAATCGCCTTTATATCACTCATATGACGAGCAGCCATTACAGCACTCAAGCGTTTGTTGGGTTCGCTGGCATATTTTAAAATCGCTTTTAAACCACCAATTGAATAGGTTGGATTAGCTGAAACGACTCTTGCTTCGAACGGGAGTTCTGGGATTTGATGTTCTTCAATTTCAATTTCATCATTTTTAATTGGTTTACACAAAGCAAAAGTAAGAGCAAATACAACACCAATAATACCAAAAACAGGGAGTGTAAATAATAATAAAAACAACAATAAGGCACTGCTAACGAGTGTGGTTTTATACTTTAAAGGAAACAAAATATAACTAACAAAAGTAAAAAATAGACTTGCTAATGCATGCAATAAAATAGCAATGAGCCAATCAGGTGTATCAAGAATTTCTATTAAAGCAAAATACTCACATATACACCCACATATAGCCGCAATAATTATTCTTATCATGAAAGTGCTACCAGTCTCTTTATATTGTCGTTACTAATAGGAAGCGCCATTTGCTGTTCTATAATTATCTCTAACTCGGCTAAGTTTTTACCTGTACGTTCCTTGCTCCAGCTATCTACGCGAGCAATAAAACCACTTTTCTCTAACTCATCAGTCATCGGCATGAGTAGGAGTAACGTTTGTTTTTCATTATCGTATAAGTAAACATCTAAACCTCGACGAGCTTCGGTCAAATAGTCCATAAGTTGACGAGATTCTTCACTAATTTTATTTGCTTTAATTTTTAATAAATGAGAAGCAATGTTGTAACGTTTGGCTTCTTTATTTGCACGTTTTACTTGTTGAGTAAAATAAGGTGTTTCTTCAATATTCATTACTGGGTTGGTTATTTCATGGCGTAATAAGTCACCAATATGCCCAGCCATAACAGCAAGTAAAGTCAGGGTGTTATCTTTGAGTGCAAAAAACTGTATTTTTTCAACTAAAATAGCAGCGTAAATATTATCGTTCACATCAATAAGTGGAATTGCTATGTGATAATTGCTTATACCTAAAGAAGCTTTAGAGTCTTTAACTGACACAAGTTCTTTTTCTTCAAACATCGCTATTACTAAAGGGTCTGATGTTACCGGCGGATTCATTTTACCAATAACAGCAAGAGGGGATTCTAAAATTTTATTTTTTTCAACTTTGTATAATCCCGCTTTTTCTAATGCACCATACTCTACAAATAAATTAATAATTACGTCGGCGGCACTATCTAGGCGTCTTTCTTTTAGTTTACCAATTGAAGTTCTTACTGCTTGTAATGACTCTCTTAAACTGAGCGTATGACCTGCGAGCATTTGTTCTATACGGTCGTGTGAAGAGCTGATTAAGTGATACTGGCGCGTAAAGGTTTCTAACCTATCAGACACATATTCTAATTGAATACTTTGTTGCTGATTAGTTCGCTCCCATACATCTCTAAATTCACCGGTAATCATAATTGCAATAATATAGCCAATCATAGCGTTAATATTAAACTCGCTTTGAGGCGCTAAAACATTCGCTTGTAAAAGCAGTAGCTGACCAACAAGCAAAACTAATATGCTAATGAAGCCTTTTGAAAAACCATAACGTAAAGCGACTAAAAGTGGTCCTAATACAGGCCACGAAAAACCACCTTGCGTCCAAAAGGGATCCTCAGCATTAAACAGGACAGGCAGCCCTAAAGCCAATGCGGTAAATATAAATACCTCAGCCCATATCTGTAGCTCAGGAACTTCTCTTGGACGAAGGAAATGTGTTTTCACTCACTAACCTCTATATAAGAAATTAAATCGGCAATTACATCCTGTGCAGTTGCTGCAATACTATCTCGACCCCAACCACTTTTAGCAATAGTGCCAGTCCATACTGGAGTTGTTTGCCCATTTACGGTTAGTGATAAAGTAAGTGCAACTACTGGCTCGCCATCAAGACCTGCTTTATAACGCCACTCTTCGATACTGCCGCTAAGTACATAATCAGCTTGTTGAGTGCTTAACCATTGCATTGCGTTATCTAAACGGTATTGATCGTCAAGTGGTGGTAATTCTTTATTGTTATTACGTGGTGCACGAATAAGCGTTGGTAACTTATTTTGCTGCCAAATACTGGCTAAAATATCTTCTGCGCGTTCACCTGCAAGCGGTGTCTGAGCATGATTTACAAGTGGTAATAAAGCCACTGTTGTTGACGAACTAAGCTCTACATCATCTGCTACTCTACTTGTAGTACAAGCCGATAGCAGTAAAACTAAACATGGTATAACTAAGCGAAACATATTCTCTCCTAACATTAAAAATGTACGTAATATCCTAATTGTAATTGTGTATCTGAGTTACCTACTTTATTACTACTTTGGTAACCCAGCTGTAATTTAAATAAATCATCACCTAAAATAGACCACCCAGCGCCACTTGAAACCGACATATCAATATCATCGTTTATTGTTTGATATCCGGTGCTTATATCAAATAACCATGAAGGGCTTTCACCTAAATATGGAGGTTCTAACGAGCCATTTGATGCAAAAGAAGACCCTAAAGCAAAGCGTCTAAAAGGCTGAATATCTATATTTAATGGGATGTCATTACCGGTATTTAAAAGCGCATTCATACGTTCAAAATCTTGCCATTGCGCACTAAAATAAGCAGTCCAAATTGGTCTGTCTTTTAAAATACTGTATTGATACCGAGCGTTATATTCTTGTCCATTAATAAGTGAACTTCCATCATCACGTCGTGAAAAAGACATTGCCGCAGCTGATAGTTGCACACTTTGTCTGCCATCAATATTGTAGTTTACGTAGGCTGTTGCTTTATTAAGTTGCGCAAAGCTAAGTAATGCCTCTGACTGGCGGTTCTCTACGTTGTGCTCAAGCTTTAATCCAACTTGCGTACGAGAATCCCACTGGTAACGAGAGTCTAAACTAAACCCTTGGCGACTTGCTAAACTGCCTTGATGAGAGTCTATTTTTGCATCGAAATACCAACGACCCCACGTTATTTTATCTTCAATGGCAAACAATAAGCCGTTGTTATTAAAGTTTTGTTGGTTACTTAGGCTTAACTTCCATTGACCGTTCGCATATGGAAAATAAACATTAATGTCGTATTGGCTACTATTTAAACCAGCCTCTGGTGATAAGTTAATTTCAAGCGCTCTAAAGTACGAAGCACGCGCATTACGCACTAGGCTTAATTGTGATTCATCAGGCTCTTTGGTCAGCTCTTCATACCAACGTTGCATTGTGGCGTAAGGCTGCCTTAAATAGAGTAGGGCGTTTAACTCGTCTGCATCTGTTAATGTGTTTTCAGCAATAAGTTGCTTAATTTTATTAAATTCACCATTAGTCATATACAGTTGCAGTTTTTGCCACGGTTCTAATTTTTGAGCCGCTCTTCTGGCTAGCCACCAATTTGCAGCGGGTTGACCAATGGCATCAGGGGCAAGCTCATCCATTGAATTGAACTGCATCAAATGAGGAATAGCCATAGCGCCAGCCCAGCGGATCATTAATCCCCTGTAGGCATATTTATCTTTAGGTAAATGTTGTAGTAAGTAATGATTAAGCTCGGTAGCGTTTGCATAATAACCTAGCAATCGCATTACATCGGCTAAATTTACAAGTGTTGTTAAATCGCTCGGATCGGCAATCGCCAATTTACGCAGGTAAAAGTAGGCGCTGTTATAAGATTTTTCATGAATAGATAAGCTGGCCAGTAATTGCGACCATGAATAACTGGTTTCGCCTTGCGAGTAGTTGTCTAAAATACGCTGTATCATTACCGTGTCGTGCATTTGTAATGCCAACCAACCTTGTGCTAACACTACATCTGGATTGTATTCACTTAATTTTGCAGCCCGATTTAAGGTCGTGTAAGCCGCATTTAAATCACTCTGATTTTGATACCAGTTTGAAAGAATTAACCACGCAGGGTAAAGTTCTTTATTGTAACGTTGCTTTTCAAGCTCGCCATGAACACGAGCAACCGATTCTGCATCATCTATTTGTGTACTTAACAGAGCAATTTTAATGATCTGTCTAGATTGAAGTGGCGATTGTTTCCATAAATAATCAAGTAAACCTTTAGGATTGCCTTCAAACTTTAATTGCTGATAATGAAGCATATCGCCAACACTTAACGTGCTAATCGCTTTTAGTTGCTCAAATGCATAAAGTTCTTCTTTTTTATCTTGAACGCGAAGTGCCATGTCTACTCTTGCAGTCCAAAACTCGCCGTCGGTGCTCTGCTGTTTATTTTTTAAAATAGATAATGCCGTTTTAAAGTCATCTTCAAGCCAAAAAGCACGCGCAAACCAAAGTAAATCTTTTTCTTCTTTAGGTCCTTTGTAGCTTGGCCACAGTGCTTTTAAATCTTTTAAGTTACCCGTATCGTGTAATACTTTTGCTTTCCAATATTGCGACAGAGCACTTTTACCATTAATTTGTTCAAAGCGGTTTATGTTATTTAGCTCTTGCTTAGCATTACCAATAAACTCATTCGTTTGCATCCATTTAGCAAAGCCATTACCTTTTAATTGTCTATTTTGAGCTTTGTACGCGTATATATCGTTGGCATCTTGATATAAATACAAAGCGGTAGCATCATTTACGCTATCGGTAAGCATTGCAGGTGTTACAGCATGATTAGCCATCAACCATTTAAACTCATTTAATGCTTCTTTTGGTTTGTTTTGCCAGCGTTTAATTTTCCAATTAAGTAAATGAAGTTCTTTATCGTTTGGATTTTTATCGAGTAATTTTGCTAGTAATTGTTCAGCACCTTTTGCATCCCCATTAGCTAAACGCAAATGCATAGCTTGAGTAAGGTACTGAGTACTATTTGGTTCTAATTTTAATAAGTCTTCAATTGCGTTTGCCGCATCTTCGGTATTACCAGCTAAGTTAGCTAAATAAAGTGTACGTTTAACATCCTTTTGGTCACCGTATGCTTTCCACCATGCATATGCTTGCACTGAGTCATTAGCTCCAAGTGCTGTTTCAATTGCTTTTGCTGCAATATCAGCATTTATGTTGGCTTTATAAATTAATAATGCTTTTGCTGGTTCGCCCGCGCTTAACCAGTAATTAGCAGCAAGCAGCGGCTTATTATTTTTTTGATAATATTGCGCTACTTTTGCATTTAAACCAATTGCTTTAGCTATTGTAAGTACTTGCTCATCCCAGTGTTTAAATGCGCCAATTTTTAGAGATAGGTTTTCAAAATGGTCATCTTTTTTTGCACCACTAGCTAACCATAAAGAATAAAGTAGCTTTATTTCAAGTGCTGACTTTTTTTCACTCTTAGGAAGCTTTTCAAGCTCCCTTGTTGCTTCTGAGTATTCACTCAGCTCTATATGTAACTCCACTAATTTAGCACGCAATTTTTCGTTATTAGGGTCGGTGTTTAGCGCAGCATTAAGGTACGACTTTTCAAAAGTGTAATCTTGTGAAAGAGTGTCATCTTCTATAAATAAAGTGTGAGGAAATAGCGCATATAGTGCAAAACAGCTTACTGCCAATACGGCTAATATTGTTTTTAAAGAAATTAACTGAGGACGCTTTTTAGTGTTCATTATCGAGCGACTCCATTGCAGTTAAGATAGCCATAAAAGTTGCCAGCTGGTATTTCAAAATGAGTTAACTTACCTCGTGTAACGCCCTTAAATCGGGTCCCTTGATTAGATATAAACTGACAAGAACGTGCATTTATTAAATCAAGCGAAGCAGGTACCCAAGCTTTAAAGCTAACAGCACCGTTTACTTGCCAATTATCAATAACAACATTTGCAGAAGCTAAATACGGTTTATTAGTGCTTTTACTATGATCAAAATTAAGCCGAGCTATGTCATCAATAATATGAACGTAATCACCTTTTTGAGTTACTCCTAATACACCTTGGCTTTGGGAAATATTTGGCATATCAAAATCAGTAGGAATTCGTAAAGTACGGATATATTTTGAACTAAATAACCATTCACCGTCACTGTTTTTGGCCAGTGCTGAAAAATAAAAGTCTTTTGCTATTTTAGCATAATGACTTAAATGTACTGGTGTGTTTGGTCTTGCTTGCACGTAATCAATATTATGTTTTAAAGCATCTAGTCCTGCTGGTAATTCACCAGAGTAAAAGTGAAAATAAATAGTATATGGTTTTAATCTATAAGGCTTTTCTGTGATCTCAAATGTTTCAGTTAAGCGCTTAAAGCCATAAAAGGGTCCATGCCATAAATCTGTATATACATTTTCATTTAATATAGGAGTATAGATTTGATATAACAAATCGCGCTCTGGCCTACCTATTGGCGATACATGAGTAAGGCTTGGGTTATCGGCATTTACATCAGTATTACCGCCATTAACGTTCAGTACACCAGCATCACGAGCTAGCTCAAGTGCTTTAGGTCCAGGCGTTGCATCGCCAGACCATAGCATCATGACTGTTTTTTTATTTTTTGGCGTGAGCTTCTCATCAATGTACTTTATTGAATCTGTAATTTCTTTTTTTAAGCTTATAGTGTCATACCCCGGTACATCTAGATGAAAGCCATAATCAATTTCGTTTTCATCTACTTTTCGAAGGCCTGATAATGCAGTCCAAAAATAAGGATGGCTATATGTATGTGAAGCAATTTCTACATAAGGTAAGTTAAAAATACTGCGTGCAATACGTTCAAGCTTAGGGCTTTGCTTTGAATGCAAACCACTTTTTTCAATATCAGCCTGAATCACGGATGCCGTTAATGGAAGCTTGTAACGTTTAATTATTTCATCGCGAATTACTTCTGCAGAATATGGCTTACCAGTATAGTGCGCAACACTTGTAAATCCATCACCATCAATATGCAGTGTTAGCATTCGTCGACCGCTTTGCGTTGTTGTGTCGGGTACTAAAATAGGAGGAAGTTCCATTGCTTTAGTTAAAAGTGTACGGGGGTCAATAACCCATTTACTTCCTTCCATTGGTAAGGTGTCTATAAGCCAAGGGGCTACAACCACGGCACCGTATTTTGTTTTAGCACTTTGAACAATAATACTATCATCAGCTGCTTTTATATTTATAAGTGCGCTAGCATTAGGTGCTAATTTAAGTAAATAAGGTTTTATTATTGCTGGAGGTGTTGTTGCTTCACCTTTTAACCACGGGGCAAAATAATTAAGTTCATAGGGACCTTCAGGTAATATATTAAGTGCTTCAATACCTAAGTTTAGTAACAATTTTGTCGACTGTGGCAATTCACCCATGATCAGCTCAGGCACAACACCTAAGTTGCTTTGCAGCCAATTGGTAATAGTTGGAGTGTAAAACTCATCACTATTAGTCCATGAAATAATCCCAGCATGTAGGCTCGGATCAACTATTGGTAAATCTCGTTTAGCTACATCAATATAATCAGGAATATACCCTAAGTACTCAATCATAGTTGCGAGTTTTAAATGTACCGTCGTGTAAATTAAAGGTTTAATATTACTGTTGTACGGTATTAATATGCGCCTAGGAACAGGGTTAATGCTTGATGTACCCCATGTTTGTAAGTGTCCATCGGTTACCCAAGGTGCATACCCTGCGGCTATTATTTTTTGTGCCATAGCTAAACGTTTATCAGGTTTTGCGTAATCAATTACCTGTACTTTAAAGCCTAAATTTTGCGCCGTACGCAATTGTGAATTTAACCATGTTTGATCGTTTTCAGTTGTTAATTTATAGCTGTTGTCTACAGGACTGTAATGGCTATATAAACCTTCGGCAACTAAGTCTGTAGCGACTCCCTTAAGTTGCGGTAGTAGCTCAAAGCCGCGATTAAGTATTAAATGTTTATTAAATGTTGTTGATAATTTTTTGATAATCGATATTAAACCGGCTTTTTGATCTTGTTTATTATGTTTTGTATCTAAAAGCTGGTAACTATCGAGAGTATCTAAAAATAAACCGCTAAAACCACGGTCTCGTAAACTAGCTGCATTTTTTTGTAGCTGCTGTTGCCATTGCTCTGATGTTAGATCGGCAATATGACTATTCCAGTTAGGGTTAACACTAAGAGAAGATTCCCTTTTATCAAAAGATTCACCTACACTTAAATATGCATAAACAGAAATATCTCGTTGCTTAAACCAATCTAGCTCATATTTGGTTACTGATTCGGGTTGTACTACAACGCGTGAGTAAAAGGTCATTTCAGCTAGGGGCATAGGTTCAGAGTAGTAAAAGGCAATACTATTATTAGTTATTGGCTTTGCTAGCACATGGGCAGAGACTAAAAGCGCAAGATATAAAATATACTTCATTAATTATTTATTTCACTTTGTTTAAGGAGACGATTCAAAATGATGTCTGTTCCGCTTTTAATTCTAGGTAATTCGTATTAGTAATATAGTGCTATTATATGTTAATAAAAATAAAAAACCATATAATTTTTCAAGTGTTTTATTGCATTATAATTGTTAAATTGTTGTGTTTTTAATGGCTTTTTTATTGACAAATAATAATGTATATACCTAGTGGTATATTAGTTACCAAAGGTAAAACGTAGCCAATACGTAGGTTTGCTTGCTAAAGATCAAAAAAATTAAAGTGTTTTCAATTCAATATTAGTAAATTATATCGGATTAATGGGTTGCCTGTGTAGCTTTAATTAAGACTAAGGTCGCAATGTTTTAAGTATTAAAACACTTTAGCCGCGACTATAATACGTGAAAATTAGCTAATTCAATGATTTGGCTTTAATATATATTTAATTTATTACCAATGTTTATATTTTAATGTAGCAATGTAAGCAAAATGTAGTTATATAAATTGTATCCTTTATGGCAATTATAAGTGGTGGCAAAAATTCATTGATTTTTGTTATATTTATGTCATTGCTGTTCAAATTTACCGTTGTTATATTTCGGAGAAATAATGAGTAATTTAAGCTTAAAAAACAAATTATTGTTATTAGCTATTTTGCCACTTATGTTGCTTTTGATTAGTTTGATGCTGAGTTCGTACTATTTAGAATCAAAAAATCAACAGCAAAATTTTAATTCATTCAAAACTAAATTAATAAATGACAAACAAGTTTTACTAGGCACAGAAGTTGAAATTGCTACTAAAATTGTTCGCTATCAATTGGCACAAGGTTCAGAGCAAGATGCCAAAGATGCATTAAGGGATTTAACTTTTGGGCAAGGTGGTTACTTTTTTATTTACGATACTAACGGGGTTAGCGTTTTTCATGCATTACTTGGTGATGAAATTGAAGGGCAAAATAAAATAGGAATGACAGACCCTAATGGTAAAAAAATTATAGTAGGGCTACTTGATCAAGCACGTAAGGGTGGCGGGGCATTTAACTATCACTTTCAAAAACCAAATGCCACTGGCTTAGTCGAAAAAATGGGTTATGCCGATATGATACCAGGCACCGATTGGATGATTGGTACGGGTGCTTATATGGATGATATAGATGTCGAGTTGAATAAATACCAAGCTACAATGCAAGGTCATATGAATGACAAGGTAACAACCTTATTGCTAATTGCTTTATTTTGGGTTGTGTTAACCGTTATATGTGCACTTGTTGCAGCTAATGCTATGGTAAAACCGATTCAAGGAATGGTACAAAGCCTTGACGATATAGCTAAAGGTGATGGCGATTTAACTAAACGTTTAGAGATTCATACTCAGGATGAAATTGGTCAGTTAGGTGAAGCATTTAATATGTTTGTGAGTAAGCTACATGGCATTATTGCTAATGTAGTAGATGTAACGCACGATGTTAAAACAGCCTCTAGCGATATTAATACGCAAACGCAGTTAATAGAAGAAAAGTTATTAAACCATAACCATGAAACAGATTTAGTTGCCACAGCAATAACCGAAATGTCGGCAACCTCACACGAAGTCGCACAAAATACTACTCAAGTAGCAGTATCTACACAAGCGGCAACACAAGATGTTGCTAGAGCACAAGAGTGTGTTGATATTTCATTAAGCGAAGTTTCAAAGCTAATGGGTGAAATAAACATTGCAGCTAAGCAAGTTGACTCTTTGAGCGATCAATCTAAAAAAATTAATAGCGTATTGAGTGTAATTGGCGGGATTGCAGAGCAAACTAACTTATTGGCACTTAATGCTGCAATTGAAGCTGCACGTGCAGGTGAGCAAGGTCGAGGCTTTGCTGTAGTTGCTGACGAAGTAAGAAGCTTAGCAAGTAGAACGCAAGTAAGTACGTTAGAAATAAGCGAAATGCTTAGCGAGTTGCATAACCTAGTAACGGCTGCAGTTGATGCAATGCAAGCAAGTCAGCATAGTTGTAACCGTTCGGTTGAATCGTCACGTGCTATTTCTGAAAGTTTAGGTGCTGTGACAAGCTCAGTTACTTCAATTAATGATATGAGTACGCAAATTGCGACAGCGGCTATGGAGCAAAGTAGTGTGTCTGAAGAAATAAACCGCAATGTGTTTGCTATACAAGAAATTGTAAATGAGCTTACTATATCAAGTAAAACAACATCGACGGTTAGTGAACACTTAGCTGGACGAGGTGAAAGTTTAGGTAATTTAGTGGGTCAGTTTAAAATTTAAAGAGCTTTAATTAAATTTATTATTTAAGCCGTAACATTTTTTGTTACGGCTTTTATTTTTGTTTTTATAAAATTATTGAATTTTTTATTGTAGCTAAAGTCTATTGCTTGCAAATTAATATGTTAAGTAGTGAGTTGAACATGTCAAAAATACCTTCAATCAAAAGCTGTAATAATGAAGAGTTAGACCTTGAGCTAGATTTAGGGCGGCTGGTGTCGCTTTTACGTTCTAGATTGGTTGCACACATAGACCTTAAGTTAGCACCTATGGATTTAACGTCCGCTCAATATATTGTTGTTGTGTTGCTTGCTAAAGGCAGCGTTAGCACTTTGGCTGAGTTATGCGAACACATGGTTTATGACCGTGGCGCAATGAGTCGGTTACTCAATCGTTTATTTGAAAAAGGTTTAATAGCCAAAACACAATGTGAATTTGATAAACGCTCTACCATTTTATGCTTAAGTGAAAAAGGTAAAGTGTTGTACCCCGAAATTTTACCAATAATAAACGATGTATATAAGCAAGCGCTGAATGGTTTTACTGATAACGAAAAAGATCAGATTGCTGGCTTATTATTTAGAGCCATTAATAACTTGGATGCTTAACCTAAACTTTTATATCGTAGTCTCTTATTCAGAATTGTTCTATCTAACATAAAAAAGTTAGCAAGCTAACTACTCACTATTATTGTGTGTGAAATACAACTTTGATAATATAGTTGCCTAGGCAATTAAAGTTATTATTATGTTGGGTTTGTTATGATTAAAAACGATTTGTTAGCACAATTACAACACAAGTTTCCAAAGCATATATTTGAGCAACAATATTTAAGCGTTGTTCATAAAGGACGTTTTGCTAATGCAATTGTGTATCGATATAAAGATGACAAATTTGATTTGATTGTTAAAGACTTTAGTCAAAGTCCATGGTTTATTCGTAAATCGTTTGCACGTATTTCGGTTAATCAAGAATATAAAGGTCTGAGTCGTTTAGCTGATTTAAATGCTGTAGCAAATAACTTTAGCCGTTTATCACCCATCGCGGTCGCTTATGATTACATTGAAGGTACGCCACTGCGTTCATTAATCCATGAAGATAAAACCCTACCAGTTAACTTTTTTAGCGAACTTGAGCGTCAAGTCGCAAAAATGCATCGCAAAGGTATCGTCCATTTAGATTTACGTAATATGGGAAATATTTTATGTGGCACTGATGGAAAACCCTATTTTATAGATTTTCAGTCAACGATTAGCTTTGCGCGCTTTCCGAGATGGTTACAGCGGTTTATGCGTGGCACTGATATGTCGGGCGTTTATAAGGCATGGAATAAACTTTCAGTAGAACCTTTACCACAAGCTAAGCAAGACTACTTAGTACGCTTTAATCATGTTCGTAAACGTTGGATATTTAAAGGTTATCCAATACAAAGAACTTACGCATGGGGGGCTGGTATTTTTGCTCAGTTTTTAAATTCTGACATAGTACGCAGTATTACAGAGCGCCTTTAGTTTTTAACATATTTTTTAAAGCCCATGAGTTCATTTTATCGTGGGCTTTTTTTATGCCTGCTATTTTAATATCAGCTTTAAAGTACGCTATTTGTAGTATTCCTCAGTGCTGTGAACTATAAAATATAGGTCATTATTCTGCTTTTTTATAAATTTAAAATAAACATTAGGGCTCTTTATTTTTTACACATACAATGCGCAAAAATAAGTAGTTAATGTTTTATAACCGTAAATATTACCAGCATTTATTTATAGCTAAGGTACACTCTTTACATAACATAATGATTTTTTAAGGCTTTAAGATGATTGAGTATCCAGTTGATCAACTTCCACAACTTATAAATGATTTGCTGCAGTGCGATACAACAGAGCGCAAAAACAAATTATTAGCTGATGCACAGTTAACGCTCTCTACTGAGCATTTGTCTTTACTTTTTGAAGCAATTCCAAAAGAGCAACGACTTGAAATTTGGCAGTTGCTTGACGAAGACACGCAACACGAAATTTTCGTTAATTTAAGTGAAGATAGCTGTTTATGGTTATTGCAAACACTAGAAGACGTTGATGCATTTAAACTTCTTGACGAAGTAAACGTAGAAGAACTGCTAGAGCTTGAAGAAGTTATACCAGAACGTTTTGTTGAATATGCAAAAAAACAACTCGATGAAGCACAAACTAAGCAATACGATTTAGCGCAGCAATATCCGCCAGAGCAGCTTGGTCACTGGTTAGGTTTTGACTTTTTAAAAGTGTCAGAAAAATTAACTGCGGGTGGTGCTAAAAAGTTACTGCATAAAGGTTTACCGCAATACAGTGAGGTCATTTACTTAGTAAGCCGTAAAGGCAGCTTAATAGGCGAGGTTGCGGTTAATGATTTAATTAAAGCGGGTGATGGCGATAACTTAATGACATTGGCTAATCATGACTTTTCATCGTTGCATGCCGATGACGATTTATATGAAGCCGCCGAAGTGGTGATCCACAGTGAAAAAATGGCGCTACCAGTGGTTAATGCTGATAACAAATTATTGGGGCGATTAACAATTGCCTCGGCTTACGAACTACGTCAAGAAATAGCAGATGAAGCTGCTGCTAAAGCGGGTGGTTTGAGAGAAGACGAAGACCTGTTCGCAAGTGTGCGAAAAAGTGCTAAAAACCGTGGCATATGGTTAGGCATTAATTTGGCAACGGCATTTTTAGCGTCGTGGTTTATAGGTTTGTTTGGTGCAACTATAGAACAAGTTGTAGCACTGGCTGTATTAATGCCTGTAGTTGCTTCTATGGGGGGTATTGCAGGAAGCCAAACACTAACCGTTATTGTGCGTGGTTTAGCGTTAGGTCAGGTTACAGATTCAAACCGTAGCGCGTTGCTTAAAAAAGAGTTACGAGTTGGTGCTGTTAACGGATTAGTGTGGGCATTTGTAATTGGTTTGCTTACTTTCTTATGGTTTAACGACTTAATGCTCAGTATTACCATTACCGTTGCAATATTATTAAATTTAGTAGCCGCATCACTTGCTGGCGTTGTTATTCCGTCTATTTTAGACAAAATGAAAATTGATCCTGCCTTATCGGGTTCGGTTATTTTAACGACCGTTACTGATATTGTTGGGTTTGTTACCTTTTTAGGTTTAGGCAGTTTATTGCTTTTATAAGCCTTATACCAATTAGCTTAATTAAGTGAACTATTTTGAGGGAAGAAAATCGTGTCGATAACAAGGCAAAAATTTCGTTATTTAGTTGTTCTATATCAGAAATTTTTAACGTAGTTAGCGTCAGATTTAACCCCTCAAATTGATTAAGTATTATTGTGGATTGGTATTACTTACAGGAAAATATAATGACCTTTGAAGTCATGATTTGGTGTGCTATTGCGTTGTGTATTTCACAATCTGCAATATTTTCGGGCTTAAACTTAGCGTTTTTTTCGCTAAGCCGGTTACAGCTCGAAATGGAAAGCACAAAAGGCAACGAAGCAGCTATAAAAGTGATGGCGCTTCGAAACGATTCTAACTTTTTACTATCGACTATTTTATGGGGTAATGTAGGTATTAACGTACTGCTTACGCTTCTTTCTGATTCGGTATTAATGGGCGCAAGTTCGTTTTTGTTTTCAACAATAGCAATTACAATTATTGGTGAAATAACGCCACAAGCTTATTTTTCGCGTAATGCATTAAAAATGGCGAGTATGCTCTCACCACTTATCAAGTTTTACCAAATACTGTTTTATATAGTGGCTAAGCCAACAGCCTTAATACTTGATGCATGGCTAGGTAAAGAAGGTATTACCTACTTTGCTGAAAGCGAGCTTAGAGGCATTATTCGTAAACACATAGAGGCTGAAGAGGCTGATGTTCAGCATGTAGAGGGTATAGGTGCGCTTAACTTTTTTAGTTTAGATGAAATAAGCGTAACCAAAGAAGGGGAGGTAATTGACCCAGATTCTATTATATCGTTACCAACCAAACTTGATTTGCCTATTTTTCCAGAGCTTACTTTAACCGCTGATAATGAATTTTTACGTAAGTTACATAAGTCGGGTTACAACTGGGTAATTATTACTAACGAAGATGGCTGGCCGTTATTGGTTGTTGATGCTGATGGTTTTTTACGTTCTGCATTGTTTGAACCAGAAACGTTTGATCCATACCATTACTGCCATCGACCTATCATAGTGGCCGATGAGACTATGCGTTTAAGTGAAGTTATTTTAAAAATACGTGCTAATCATTCACTCGATAAATCGTTTGATGGAGCAATTGATCACGATGTAGTATTAGTGTGGAGTGATGAGAAGCGCATTATTACTGGCGCAGATATATTTGGTCGATTATTGAAGGGAATGAGTGCACCTAAACTCGAGCTTCATGAAAATACAGATAAAACAAAGCCGCTTTAAAGCGGCTTTGTTTTTAGTGTTAAGCGTTTTTAGTTTTACGCCCAACCTTCGTAGCGTTTACGACGCGACAACACTATTGTTAAAATAATACCTAAAAACAGACCCAAAAATGCGATAGCACCACCGTAAGTTAGCAATTGGCGTTTCTCTTTAGAGCTTGCTGCTTCTTTTTGAGTGCGCTCTTGTTCAAGCGTTGTTTTTAATTTAGTGATCTGATCAGATAATTGTAAGTTTTGATCAGTTAAAGTTTGATTTTGTTCTTGCAGTTGCGGAAGTTCTATTTGAGCTTGGCGAAGGTTTTCTTGCATCGTGCTCATTTCGCTACTAAGCGTTTTATATTGCTGATGTAATCCTGCTGTTTTAGTAACAAACTTAGATTCTATCCAACCTTCTCGATCTTTATCATCTTTAATTTTAATAAAGCCGTTTTCTTCAGCAGATAACAAGGTTAACTTTGTTCCAGCATCTACAGAGCCGAGTAGTCGATAATTTTTACTCGCACCAGAGCGCATAAATGTATATAAATTATCGATAATATAAGCGGTTTTTGCATCAGATGAGTTGGTTACTTGCGCTTCTTCTGCATAACTCATAAATGTGGTGGCTGTTAAAAGTAGCCCTAATAAACAATGTTTTAGCATTTATCTACCTTGTTGATCTAACTGCGTCCGTTATGAACATGATTTTTATTTCACATAAGTAGTTAGATAGTATGGATTAAATAACGTAATAGCAAGACTGATATTGTAACTCAGCTCTGGTTTTGATGGATAAATAAGGTTAAAAAATTTGCATTGTGGATGCGCTTTGTTTATTTTGAGCACTTATTTATTTTAAAGGTAATCCGCAAACCGAATGGATACTGAGATAGAACTGAAGTTTTTGGTGTCAGATGCCGTTATTCCACTGATCCCCTCATTAATTACTCAATTTGCAAAAACAGTTATTAATAAGCCATCGCGTAGTTTACAAAATGCTTATTATGATACGCCAAGCCGTGAGCTTAGAGCGCTTGATATTGGCTTTAGGACACGTTGTGCCGATACCCAATGCGAGCAAACTATAAAGCTTGCCGGTGAAGTTGTTGGCGGTTTGCATCAACGACCTGAGTACAATTTACCTATTGAGTCAAATCGTCCTAATTTAATGGCTTTTAATGCCAATATTTGGCCGCATGGCATGCAGGTGAGTAGCGTTTCTAAAAACCTATATCCTATATTTAGTACTAACTTTATTCGCCGTACTTGGTTAATCGAAACCGAAACAGGTGGCAAAATTGAAGTTGTTTTAGATAAAGGTGAAGTTGCAGCTGCGGGCAAAGTTGAGATTATTAGCGAGTTAGAAATTGAACTTGTTGAGGGAAGCCGTAGTGAGTTGTTTGCTTTTGCAGACCTATTGGTTAGCCAAAACTGTATTCGTTTAGGATTATATTCTAAAGCTGCTCGTGGTTATCGCCTTGCAGATGAAAAACCATTAAAACCAAGCAAGTCTATAGGCTTTGTTCAATTGCCAAGTAACGCAAGTCAAGAAAGTGCGTTAACAGCAGCAATGAACTTTGGTATTCGTTTTGTGCAAAAACATGAGCAATGCTATTTTGACAAGCCGAGCTTAAAAACACTAAAAAGAGTAACCGATGGCATTAGTTTAATCCGCCATACTTTTTGGTTATACGACGATATTGTGTCTAAAGAGAGTACAGATCATTTACGTACAGAACTTAAGTGGCTATTAAGTGAATTAGCATGGGTAGAAAATGCAATTCAGTTAAAAACATATACATCTAAACGCCATGCTTTTTATAAAAAAATAAATGCAGCTCCCGCGTTGGCGCAAGTTATCGGCGATTTAAAAGAACTACAACCGAGTATTGATGATATTAACGCATTGTTTCATAGCGCACGTTATAACCGCTTATTACTGTCACTAACAACTTGGTTGATTGATAAGCAATGGCGTAAAGATTGGGGACAAGTAGAGCTTCAAGCTGCAGAGAAACCTGTGTCGTCAATTGCTAATAGACTTTTTAATAAAGACTGGAAAAACTTACATCAACTATTACCAAAAGAACAAACAATGGATGTTGTTGGTTATCTTGATTTACGTTCGCAGCTTGAAAATAGTCTACTAAGTGGTAATTGCCTCGGTACTTTATTTGATAAAGAAGAACGGTTAGAGTTTAGGTTACCTTGGTTAGATATTTCTCATGGTATGTATGAGCTGAGTACTTTGGAGTATTTAAAGCAACTATGTGCGGGTCAAGAGGATGAACATTTAGCAAAAATTCAATCTTGGCTTGATCAAAAATCTGAATATTTAATAAGTGCTATGGAGCAAAGCCGACTAGCTTCTTTTGATATAAAACCTTATTGGCAATAACAACAATGCACTTTTGTAACGTTAATTTTTTACAAAGGTGCATTAGTATTTTATTTTTAGTTCAATGTTTTAACGCTCACTCTGAGCCAAAATGGCAATTGTATAATAACAAAGATGGAGTAAGTGTGTATTATCAAAGCCACAGTGATAATACATTTGAAGTAAGAGGGGTAGTTACAGTAAGTAATGTAAATGCTAATGATTTTTTAGAATTGCTTAGCGATACAAACACCGCACCCCAATGGATAGAAAACGCCTCAAAAGTAAATGTTATTAAGCATTTAAGCCCATCCGAAAACCTTGTATATAGTTACTTTGACTCTCCTTGGCCTGTTGCTAATAGAGATGTAATTACTTATTCCTGCTACTCACAATTAACACCAACTCAAAGTCAGTTAGTAGTTAAGGCTAGAGCCGACTCGCTACCTCGTGCCAAAGGGGTTGTAAGGGTTATTACTTTAAATGCACACTGGTTGTTGACCAAACAAGGTGACGATTTAAATATTGCCTATCAGGTTTATGCTTTACCAGGCGGCTCTATTCCTACATGGCTTAATAATAAAGTGGGACTTAAAAGTACTCATAAAACCCTCGTAAATTTACGCAACATACTTATTAGCAAAGAATATCAAGCAAAACCGCCTATTATTAAAGCTGGTCAGTGTTAAATACCGAATAAATAATAATTTTATGGTGGGTTTCTCAGTATTTAACTAAGCTAATAATAATTACGCGCTATTATTTGGAGATTTAATGAAGTATTTAGTGGCTATATTATGTTTAATGCACAGTTTACTATTATTTGCTCAAGAGTATACCTTTGGTGTTGTACCACAGTATGAGCCACAAAAGCTAAATGCAATTTGGCAGCCTTTGCTTAAACAAGTAAGTAAACAGACCGGAGTGACGATTAAGTTAATTACGGTTGAATCGATCCCTGTATTTGAACAAGCTTTTGCTAATGGTGAATACGATTTTGCTTATATGAATCCTTGGCATAGTGTTATAGCACATGAAAAACAAGGATATTTACCGTTAATAAAAGATGCAGGGCGTAAACTTCAAGGTATTTTAGTTGTAAATAAAGACAGCGGTATTACTAAGTTAAGCCAACTTGAAGGGGCTGAGATTGCATTTCCAGCACCAAATGCATTAGGTGCTTCATTACTAATGAGAGCCGACTTAGCTTTATTATATGGAATAACTATTAAACCGGTTTATGTTCAAACCCATCCATCGGTCTATTTAAATGTAGCATTGCGCTCAACTATGGCTGGCGGTGGCGTAATGGGGACGTTTAAGCAACAACCAGAAAACTTACAGAATAAGCTTGATATACTTTATAAAACACGTGAAATAAGCCGTCATCCAATTGTTGCTCATCCAAGGGTTGACCCTGCAATACAGCTAAAAGTACAGCAGGCTATTTTAAGTATTGGACAAGATCCAGAATTTAAATATTTGCTTGAAGAGATCCCAATTATTAAGCCGAGTATTGCAACATTAGCTGAATACCAACAGTTAACCCAATGGGGCTTACGCTCATTTTATGTTGAAAATTAAAGGGTTTCGTAGCTTAAGAGCGCAAAGCTTTATTGTGGTATTGCTTTGTGGGCTACTAATGGCTTTTCTTTTTATATTTTACGCATTACCTGAACAAGCACGCTGGGTAAATGATGGTTTGTCAAAAGCAGCTCAGCGTTCTTTAGTTCAATTATCTACCTCGCTTACTACACCATTATTAACTAGGCAATATGCAGAGCTTTATGAAGAAATAGACAGCCAGTTGCAAACCCGTCCTAATTGGAAAAGCATAAAAATTGTTGATTCTGAAACAGGAAATCAGTTGTACCCACTCGAAACATGGATAGGGGCTAATGAGAATGGTGATTTGTTGTTATTTCAACAGGTTGAATTTTTAGATAAATCACTTGCTAATATTAGCTTGGTTGTTAACTTTACAAATGAAATAAATGAATCATCAAAACTCCATTACACGTTAATATACATACAGTTTATAATTTTAGTTGTCGTTTTTATAGGCTTGGCTTGGCTGGTAGATTATAGAGTTACGTCGCCTTTGAGAACGCTAAAACTTGGGTTTGCACGTTTGGCTAAAGGTGATTTTGATTGCCACATAGACAAACAACAAAAAAATGAGGTTGGTAGTGTTATTAATGCATTTAATAACATGGTTAATGAAGTTGCTAACAACCATCAAAAGTTAAACATATTACGTATTCAAGCTGAGTCTGCAAGTAAAGCAAAATCTGATTTTATGGCAAGTATGAGCCATGAGTTAAGAACACCCTTAAACGCAATTTTGGGTTTGGCTCAACTGTATGGATACGATGAAAAAGCAAATGAAGTACATAAGGAAAACGCTAAAAGCATTTATCAAGCAGGCGAACATTTATTATTGCTTATAGATGATGTACTTGATTTAACTGCTATTGAGTCGGGTAATATGCAATTTAGTTTTTCTTACGTTCCAATTAAAAATATCTTAGAAGAATCGGTTGAGCTAGTAACTGAGCTAGTTAAAGGGCAGTCAATCACACTTACAACCCAAGGCTTTGAAGCACTTGAAGGGTTGAGTATTTATATTGATCAACGCCGATTTAAACAAGTAATGCTTAACTTGCTGTCCAATGCAATAAAATACAATAAGCCAAATGGCAGCATTAATGTTAACTGCAGAGTTTTAAGTACAAAACAGTGTGAAATAGATGTAATCGATACAGGTTGTGGCTTTGCTCCTGATGATATTTCTCGTTTATTTAAACCCTTTGACCGTTTAGGCGCAGAAACCAGCAAAGTGAATGGCACAGGTATAGGCTTAGTGATTACCAAAGAGTTAGTAGAGCGTATGCAAGGCTCGCTTAGTGTGCACAGCAAGCAAGAACAAGGCTCATGCTTTACCTTAACTTTTAATGGTTTTGAACAAGCGCATTTACCTGCACAAGCACAAATACAAGAAGTA
Source organism: Pseudoalteromonas sp. Z9A5 (assembly GCF_011378875.1). NCBI lineage: Bacteria > Pseudomonadati > Pseudomonadota > Gammaproteobacteria > Alteromonadales > Pseudoalteromonadaceae > Pseudoalteromonas > Pseudoalteromonas sp. Z9A5. The sequence continues at coordinate 8,427 of NZ_WTLC01000014.1, read as the reverse complement.
ACAAAGCAAAACTTAGATGCGGTAATGCTGCCCACGCTTGAAGTTTTAGTTGCTGAGGATCAGGTAACAAATCAGCAGGTATTAAAACAACAATTGACCATGCTAGGGGTCAGCTCTACTTTTGTTAGTAATGGTGAGCAAGCTTGGCAGGCACTGCAAAATAGCCGCTTTGATATTTTATTAACTGATATTCAAATGCCTTTACTTGATGGGTTAGGGTTAGCTAAAAAAGTACGTAAACAGAGTGCCTTTAACGACCTTATTATAATAGCGATTACTGCCAACATCACTAAAAGCAATATAGATAATTGCCATAACTGCGGAATGAATGGCTTTTTAACTAAGCCCATTGAGCTTGTTAAATTAAAAACATTACTAATGGAGCATTCACAAACAATAGTAAGTACAAATGAAGAAAAGCATAGTGCAGCAGAGATAACCTCAGATAACTTTGATCAACTAGATATAACTTTATTAAAAGCAATGCTAGGTGATGATCCAACAATACATTGCATGGTATTTAACGCATTTTTACAAACAGCGGGTGAGCAAATAAAACTAATAAATGCTTACGCGATAAGCGAAAACTACACTGACTTAGCGTTTCAGGCGCATGGTTTAAAGTCTTCATCCAAATCAGTCGCTGCTTTAAAACTTGCCCAATTATGCGAGCACGTTGAATTGCTTGCAGAAAAGAAAGCTGTTAAAAGCGAAATAATAAGTGATTTAGAGTTATGTTTTAACGATGTAATAACTCAACTTAAAAGCTATTGTTTGCGACATGAAAAGCACACATAAAAAATGGCTCATAAAGAGCCATTTTTTTATGTGTGTTTTTTAGTATTTTGCAGCTTGCCCTTCTTTTGGTAAAGCTTGCTCAATAAAGTCACGTAAATCGTTATTAGAACTTTCTAAATCAGCATGACGAAGGTACATCATGTGTCCACTTCTATAACCTTTGAAACTCAAACGATCTTTCATTTTTCCGCTTGGATCTAATTGCCATAATGTATATTTAGCGTCAAAGTAATTGGTTGCGCCATCAAAATAGCCAGACTGAATCATTACGTTTAAGTAAGGGTTTTGCGCCATTGCCAAGCGTAAATTCTCACCTGTATTGTTACCTGTTCTATCCCACGGATGCACGTTGCCAAATAAGTTATATTTTACATCTGTTTTATAGTTTAACTCTTCGCGTAAATAGTGATTAATAGCAGGTGTGAATGAGTGTAACCAAGACGTAAGTTCTGCCCAATAGTCAGGAGATTCTCCAGCATCGCGTTTATCCATTCCTAAATAGCGAGAATCGAGACGACCAACAGTTTGTCCTCGTTCTCGTAGCAACTCTTTCCAAAAGAATTGAGTAGGGATATCTAAGTTATTTTGCTCAACAAACTTTTCTGATAAACCAGCGTAGTGCGCCATCTTTGTAATAACTCGACGTTTTTCGTCAGCATTAATAAAACCACCTTTAGCAAGTGCTGGAATTAATTCGTTTACAGTAAACAGCTCTACTTCAGGTAATAACTCATCTAGGTCTTTGGCTTGTAAGTCGGCTTTAAGCGCTTTGTGGTACCAAGCTGTTGCTGCAAAGTAAGGTAGGCGGTTAGCTGCTTTAATTGGGCCGTCGCGTTTAATACCAATATCGGTAGGTGATACAAGTACAACACCGTTTATATACATCCATTGACTGTTTTGTAGCTCATGAGCAAGACCAGATACACGTGTTGTGCCGTAGCTCTCGCCAATTAAGAATTTAGGAGAGCGCCAGCGCTCAGCTCTATTTACAAAAGTATTAAGCCACTCTGCAAGGTATTTAATATCGGCATTTACACCAAAAAACATTTTCTTTTGTTCTGCTTTAGATAAAATTTCACCTTTATCGTTTTCAAGTACACGAGAGTAACCAGTATTAACGGGGTTTACATACACAATATCGGCGATATCGAGTACGGAGTAAGGGTTATCTTTTACACCATATGGTTGAATAGGGTAGCCTTCGTCATCAATTTTTAATACGCGAGGACCCGTATATGCAAGATGCATCCATACAGAGGCTGAGCCAGGTCCGCCATTAAACGAAATTAATAATGGACGAGTTGTTCTATCGTCTACCTTATCGCGTGTGTAGTAAGTGTATTGCAATGTGGCTACGGCATCCCCTTTATCATCCCAAACAGGCTGTGTGCCAGTCGCTACAGTATAAGTAAAGCGCTGACCATTTATTTTAGCTTTATGCTGAGTTACAACTTTACTATCAACATCTATACGACGTTGATTATCTGCAAATGAGGCAGTGCTGAGTATTAATGCAATAACAGTTACCGGTAAACCGATAATACGACTAAGCTTCATGGAGTATCCTTATTATTGTTGATACGCTATTAAAGATAAAAATGAGATAAATAACAAAGGTATTGAGACTAGTGGCCGATAATACTGGTTAAGTAAAAATAATAAGTGTTAAAGAGCTGTGTAATGCACCTTATTAACACTATTTTATGTTTATTTATTTAGCTAATTACAAAAATCCGGTATATTTGCGTCCTAGTTTGTATCTTTTTTGTATACAAGCTCATTCAATAAATCTAATGGAATACGCTTTAATATTTAAAGCACATTACAACAATACTTACCGGATGTTTTATTTACTCTTTTTTGTAGTTTAAAGCTGCAAAAATATAGTTTTATTATTTTTTATTTGTAGTTACGGCTATAAAATTAATCAGAAGTAAAGAGAAGGTCTATGCAAAGAGTATTAGTGGTAGAAGACAGTAAAGTAGTGCAACAGGTTCTACGCCACTTAACTGCGCAGTACCTTGATGTTGCAATTGATTTTGCATGGTCCTTAGCTGAATGCAAAACATATGTTGAAAAACATAATTATTCACTCGCCTTAGTTGATTTAACTTTACCCGATGCACCACACGGTGAAGTTGCGCAGTACACTTTAACTAAAAAAATACCAACAGTTGTTCTAACATCTAAAATTGATGAATATAAACGCCAGCAAATGCTCGAACTCGGTGTTGTTGATTATGTTATTAAAGATAATCGTGATTCGTATCATTACGCCGTTAAGCTAGTTGCTCAGCTATTAAGAAACCAAGGCTGTAAGGCACTTATAGCAGATGATTCAATGCTGAGTCGTTCTTTGATGAAGCAAATGCTTCAAAAACAACTGTTTGATGTAACAGACGCCCACGACGGTCAGCAAGCCCTTGATATATTAAAAGCTAATCCAGATATAAAATTATTAATGACCGATTATGCAATGCCTACAATGGATGGCTTCGAGCTTGTTAAAGCAGTGAGAAATTTTAGAGGTCGCGACGATTTGGCCATTATTGGTTTATCAGGTGCCGGCAAGCATGGTTTGTCTGCACGATTTATTAAATATGGTGCAAATGATTTTTTAACAAAACCATTTATGAATGAAGAGTTTCATTGTCGAGTATTACAAACAATGGAGCAGCTTTCTTTAATAGCCGACATAAAAGAAAGTGCCTTTAGAGATCATTTAACAGGGCTTTATAATCGCCGTTACTTTTATCAATATGCAGAAAAACTATTAAAAAATAAAAATCAAAAAAACACGCTTGCATTGCTTGATATTGATTTTTTCAAAAAAATTAATGACACATTTGGGCATGAAGGTGGTGATCAGGCTTTAAAACAAGTCGGTTCATTAATGCGCTCTACGTTTTCAAACTTTACGGTTGCACGAGTAGGCGGTGAAGAGTTTGCGATTATCTTACCTGATATAGAGCTTGCCCGAGGGCGTGAATATTTAGAAGCATTTAGAAAGAAAATGGCAAGTTATGATTTTTCTATTACAGATAAGCCATTAACCATCACAACAAGTATAGGTGTCGCAGATTTTCAAAATACCAGTCTTACTGATGCAATGCGCGTTGCCGATACCGCTTTGTATGAAGCTAAAAGTAGAGGTCGTAACTGTATTGTATAGAAAACAAAGCGTTGTCTGATTTAAGGTTTTTAGTCGCTTTTAAAGAAGAATAAAACACTCAATGCACCAATGTAGCTAACTTGTTAAATTAACGCACCTAGATGGTGCGTTTTTTTTGTCTTTTATTTTGCTTTTGAACTTAAGTTATTGTTTTTAATTTATATAAAATAGTGGCACAAAGGTTGGATTGTATCAATTAATCAGGATAACAATAAGCGTCCAAAGGGGGCCACTATGAAAATGATTAGTGCAATAATAAAACCATTTAAATTAGACGATGTGCGAGAAGCACTTGCTGATTTAGGTATTGAGGGGATGACTGTAGTCGACGTTAAAGGTTTCGGCCGTCAACGAGGTCATACAGAGTTATATCGTGGTGCAGAATACCAGGTTGATTTTATTCCTAAAATTAAACTTGAAATAGCTACTCGCACAGAAAACTGTCAACGCGTTGTAGAAGCTATAACAAAAATCGCCTCTACAGGTAAGATTGGCGATGGTAAAATTTTTGTGTACGACTTAGATCAAATTGTTCGTATTCGTACTGGCGAGCTTGACGAAGAAGCACTTTAAGGAGGCATCATGGAAAATACAATAATAGAACTAAAATTTTCACTCGATACCTTTTATTTTTTAATCTCAGGTATATTAGTAATGTGGATGGCGGCAGGTTTTGCCATGTTAGAAGCGGGTTTAGTTCGCTCTAAAAACACAGCAGAAATTTTAACTAAAAATGTCGCATTATACTCAATCGCTTGTACGATGTTTTTACTTGTTGGCTACAACATTATGTATGTAGGCAATGAAGAGGGTGGGATTATTCCATCAATAGGCGCTTTAATTGGCACGCAAGCGGCTGATGCTAGTCACTCTTTAGAGTCTGACTTTTTCTTTCAAGTAGTGTTTGTTGCAACAGCTATGTCTATTGTATCGGGTGCAGTTGCTGAACGTATGAAACTATGGGCTTTCTTAGGTTTTGCTGTTGTGCTTACGGGATTTATTTACCCAATTGAAGGTTACTGGAAATGGGGTGGAGGGTTTTTACATACAATGGGTTTTGTTGATTTTGCTGGTTCAGCAATTGTGCATGGTGCAGGCGCAGCAGCAGCATTAGCTGGCGTACTAATTCTAGGTGCTCGTAAAGGTAAATACGGAAAAAATGGCGAAATATATCCTATTCCAGGTTCTAACTTACCACTTGCCACGCTAGGTACATTTATTTTGTGGATGGGTTGGTTTGGTTTTAACGGTGGTTCGCAATTACTACTTTCTGATAAAGAAAATGCAACTGCGGTTGGTCAAATACTGCTTAATACCAATGCAGCTGCTGCAATGGGTGCAATTTCAGCACTGTTCGTATGTAAAGTACTTTGGGGTAAATCAGATTTAACAATGGTTTTAAATGGTGCATTAGCAGGCTTAGTTGTTATAACTGCAGACCCATTATCACCATCTCCGTTAATGGCTTGTTTACTTGGTTTACTTGGCGGTGCGCTTGTTATATTTAGTATTATAGCGCTCGATAAAATTAAAATTGATGATCCAGTTGGCGCTATCTCTGTTCATGGTTCGTGTGGTGCGTTAGGTATTATATTAGTACCACTTACCAATGGCGAAGCTAGCTTTGTTACTCAGTTAATTGGTCTTCTTTGTATCACTGGATTTGTTTTTATCACGTCGTTTATTGTTTGGACTGTACTTAACAAAACAGTGGGAATACGCGTTACAGAAGAAGAAGAGCTAAATGGTATGGATCAACATGACTGTGGTATTGAAGCATACCCTGAGTTTGTATCAGTTCGTAATGGCTAAAATATAGTTTTGTAAATTTATAGTGTGTTCACTCAAAGCTCTACTTCGGTAGGGCTTTTTTTGGTTTCAGGGAAGGTTAACTTTTGAGGTGTTAGGGTTATGGGCTATATGCTAAGATCCACTTTGCAAATAACCTTTGGAATAAATTACACTTAAATGGCTGATAATAAAAAAACACCTACCAGTAAGTCTCCAACTAAACGTGCGAGTAAATCATCGAGTACGCCACAAAAAGGTGCTTCTAAAAAAGCTAAAAAAACAACTGCTGTTGTTGCTAAACGCTCGTTTGTTAGAAAAACATGGTCTGTGTTTTGGAAGTTTAGCTTAGCTGTAATTATAGCGATGGCGATGTACTTCATTTATTTAGACTCAAAAATCACTCGTCAATTTGAAGGCAATAAGTGGCAATTACCTGCACAAGTTTATGCGCGTTCTATGGAGTTTTACCCAGGACAGTTTTTATCAAGCCAAGAAGTAATATGGGAACTTGAGCGATTAAATTACACGTCGGTAAATAAGCTAAGCCGTACAGGGCAATTTGTTCAATCTGCTGATAGCATCAAAATTTATCGTCGTGACTTTGAATTTTATGATGGGCTTGAGGAGTCTCATGTTATTGAACTTCGTTTTGCAGGACAAAAAGTAGCAACCATAAAAGATAAATTTGGTAGACGCTTAAATAACGCCAGATTAGAGCCCGTACAAATAGCGCGAATTGGTAACGACTCAAAACAAGATAGAGAGTTTGTGCCGCTTGATAAGTTTCCTGCAATGTTAAAAGATACGTTACTTGTTGTAGAAGATCGTAATTTTTATGAGCATCACGGGGTGTCAGTATTTTCTATTTTACGTGCACTTTATAGCAATATACGTGCAGGGCGCACCGTTCAAGGTGGTAGTACACTTACGCAACAATTAGCTAAAAATATTTATTTAACGCGCGAGCGATCACTTTTACGAAAAGTAAATGAGGCTTTTATAGCGCTTATTTTGGATTATCGTTATTCAAAAGATCAAATTTTAGAAGCCTACTTAAATGAAGTCTACCTTGGTCAGTCTTATAACCAAGGCGTACATGGTATGGGCTTAGCTTCTGATTTTTATTTTTCAAAGCCTATAGATGAGCTTGAATACGACCAAATAGCATTGCTGGTGGCTATGGTTAAAGGACCGTCTTACTACAATCCTCGTCGTTATAAAGAACGTACTATGGAGCGTCGTGACTTGGTACTTCGTTTAATGGTTGAAAATAAACTATTAAATACAAAAGAATATAGAGCATCGTTAAATAGACCTATCGATATTGCACCAATGAAAGCAAGTTTACAAAAATCGTACCCAGGTTATTTAGAGTTAGTAAACCGTGAGCTAAATAAGTTATTACCTGATCAGCAAACACTTGATGCAGGTGTAAGAGTATTTACTTATTTTGATTTGCAAAAACAAACGGCGATGGAAGAGTCGATTGAAAAAAGCTTACCGTATTTAGAAAATAGACCTAAAACCGAAAAGCTAGAAGCGGCAATGATCTCTGTTAATGTAGAAAAAGGCGGTGTATCGGCATTAGTCGCAGGGCGTGATGTTCGTTACTCTGGTTTTAATCGCGTTTTAGATACAAAACGTAATATAGGTTCTTTAGTTAAGCCTTCAGTATATTTAACTGCTTTACAACTTCCTCATTATAACTTAGCGACGTTACTAGATGACTCGCCATTACAAGTAACGAATGAAGAGGGAAAAGTATGGGAGCCAGAAAACTTTGATCATCAGTATCGAGGTGCTATCCCGCTTTATAAAGCATTTAGCCGTAGCATAAACATTCCCGCAGTAAATTTAGGGCTTGATGTAGGTGTAGATCAAGTAGCAAATACATTAAAAGGTTTAGGTGCTAAAGGCGCGATAAATGAATATCCTTCGCTGCTTTTAGGTGCTCTAGAAATGTCGAGTTACGAAGTTGCACAGTTATATACCACTATCGCTGCTGACGGTGAATACAGAGAGCTTACAGCTATTTCAGCATTAACCGACTCAGTGGGTAAAGTTCTTTATAAACATACTGTAAAGTCAGAACCACGTTTTGATAAAGGTGCTGTTTACATGACTAAATATGCCATGAAACGTGTAACGAAAGACGGCACTGCTAAGCGTTTAAATTTACACTTTCCGTCAATTCAACTAGCTGGAAAAACAGGTACTAGTAATGATTTACGTGATAGCTGGTTTGCAGGGTTTGATCAAAATACGGTAACAGTGGCTTGGTTAGGCAGAGATGACAACAAAAGTACAGGACTAACAGGGAGTGTAGGGGCGCTTGAGGCATATATTCGTTATTTAAAGCCACTTAACCCGCAATCTATAGCTGATACTCGACCACCTTCTATTCGCTGGGCTTTTGTTAATGAAGAAACGGGTAAACAAGCTCCGCCAGGATGCGGTAAGGTAATTCAGCTGCCACTTAGAGCAAGCGAGTTCGAGCCAAGACCACAGTGCATAAGGTAATAACTAAGTTAAACAAGAAAGCTGCTTTTTAGCGGCTTTCTTGTTTAACTGTTGCTCATAGGTTAGACATTAAGAGATAATTGGATTCAGGCCGCATTTTAATCGTCCTTTTTCTTTATCTCTTTTTGGGTTCGCTCTTCGTGCAT
>NZ_WTLC01000131.1:0-504 GCF_011378875.1 Pseudoalteromonas sp. Z9A5 | reverse complement strand
TTTAAATTGCGTGATAAGCACTCCAACGAGCATTTGATTAGGCACAATTACTCCTTCGTCCAGAGTTAATGGCATCGCATTTTTAATACTGTCTAGTCGTGCATTATTGACCGCGCAATAGTGTGAGTTATGACTCTCAAAAAAGTCGAGTAAAGTCTGTTTTCTTGCTTTTTTAACCGCAGTGAGTGACGGCCATTTCTGAATGAAGTCGCAGAATATATACGTGTCCTTTTCTTTAAACCATTCAAGTGCCTGCGGGTAATAATTTTTTAATGTCGCTGTTATTTTATTGGATAAATCGACACTGTCTTGCACTAAACTTCGGCGATATTCAACAAGCTGAGACAGCGAACGCATAGCAGCTGACTCGGGCTCAATGACAGACAGCTTGTCCATATGTAACGTGAGAATTTCAACTTGTAGAAAGGCATCTGATGGGTCATCTTTTGCGCCACTGGGCTTAAAAGCCTGGCGGTATTTAGCAACAGCACAAGGATTAACGGT
>NZ_WTLC01000130.1:0-547 GCF_011378875.1 Pseudoalteromonas sp. Z9A5 | reverse complement strand
ATTTCGGTAACAGAAGACACGCCAGCCACTGGCAATGTATTAACCAACGACACCGATGCAGATGCTGACGTGCTTAATGTGACGCAGTTTGTTATTGCAGGGGACACCACGGTTTATACCGCCGGAACAACAGCAACCATCGCGGGCGTGGGGAGTTTATTAATAAACACCAATGGCACCTTTACCTTCACCCCAGCGGCTGATTACAACGGTCCAGTACCAAGTGCAACTTACACGGTCAGCGATGCTAACGGTGGGATCGATACTGCGGTATTAAGTTTCAATGACATTACCCCTGTTAACGATGCGCCTGAAGCCGTTAATGATGGTCCAATTTCAGTAACAGAAGATACCCCAGCCACTGGTAATGTATTAACCAACGACACCGATGCAGATGGTGACGCGCTTAATGTGACGCAGTTTGTTATTGCAGGGGACACCACGGTTTATACCGCTGGAACGACAGCAACAATTGCGGGCGTGGGGAGTTTATTAATAAACACCAATGGCACCTTTACCTTCACCCCAGCGGCTGATTATAACGGTC